>JAJZXT010000183.1 GCA_021806355.1 Thermoplasmata archaeon | reverse complement strand
TCCCCTATCTTGCGAAAGGGAAATTCCCGCTCGCAAATGTTAATTTCAAGAGTAAAAACTTCAGAAGTTGCATCATAGCACAAGTGTGCGCAGTGAATATCACATAGCGGGTTATAATGCATATCACCTTCTTGGGCATTTCGCTCAAAATGCCATTTTCAGAAAGATTTAGATGCAAAGCTACTCTTAAGAGAATGTTTAAATAAGATGGTTCTTATATTGTACTTAATATAGAATTTGTGATATTATGGTGGCAAAAAAAGTAAAAATAAACAATCTAAATCATAGTGCAAAAATATTTAGCGGGAGGCATAATAGGTATTTTAAGGACGAAGTTCCTAAATATACTATGCCAAAAAAAAGCATGGAACCAAGGGCTGCATACCAGCTAATACATGACGAATTAAATCTGGATGGAAATCCTGATCTGAATTTAGCTACTTTTGTAACGACATGGATGGAGCCAGAGGCTGATAAATTAATAATGGAAAATTTACATAAAAATTTTATTGATCATTTTGAGTATCCTCAAGTAGAGGTAATTGAGGAAAGAACGGTAAATATTCTGGCAAATCTTTATAATATCCCAGAAAAGAATGATTTTATCGGAACCTCAACGATAGGTTCATCTGAATCGATTATGCTCGGCTTGCTTGCACATAAATGGAATTGGAAACACCGTAAAATTAAGGAAAATAAACCTTATGATAGACCAAATATTATATTTGGAGGAGACACCCACGTATCATGGGACAAATTTGCAAGATATTTTGATGTTGAACCAAGAGTTGTTCCAATTGAGGAAGATCGCTTTACAGTAAGTGCAGATGCCATGAAAGAAAAAATAGATGAAAACACAATTGCTGTCGGAGTTGTTCTTGGAACAACTTTTACTGGAGAATTTGACCCCGTGCAAGAGATTAATGAAATGCTGCTTGAAATTAAAAGAGATAGAGACCTGGATATCCCGATCCATGTTGATGCTGCTAGTGCAGGATTCGTTACCCCGTTTTATGAACCTGATTTCAAATGGGACTTTAGATTGGAACAAGTAAAATCAATAAATACATCCGGTCATAAATTTGGGCTGGTCTATCCTGGATTAGGATGGCTGATATTCAGAAATGAATCTTTACTCCCTGAAGATCTAAAATTTTATGTAAACTATCTTGGTGATGAGATGCCCACTTATACTCTGAACTTTTCGGAAGGAAGTTCAATGATAGTCGCCCAGTACTACAATATTATGAGATTAGGGGCAGAGGGTTATACTGCAATAGTAAAAAAGATGATGAAAAATGCTGATTACCTGGCAGTAAGTTTGTTGAATACAGGAAAATTTGAGGTCTTAAATGATGCAAAACACATCCCAGTTGTTACTTTTAAATTCAAAAACAAAGAGAAATTTACGCTTTTTGATCTTTCTTATAAGGTTAGAGAAAGAGGGTGGATTGTGCCAGCCTATTCTTTGCCTCCGAATGCAGAAAGCATAACAATAATGAGGGTCGTTATAAGGGAGAATTTTACTGCTGACATGGTAGATATTTTTGTCAATGATCTTAAAAACGCCTTTGAATCTCTTGAGAACGGAACGGGTAAACCAAAACACAAATCTTCGAGGAAAGGACATTCTGTCTCTTAGGGATTGAAGCCTTCTCGATCAGGTAGAGTAGAATGAAGGAGTGGTTGTTCTCTCCTTCAAGCCCTCGTCGAACGCAGCAGGCGGAGTTACCCTAATACGCTCACCGGTGAGGTTCATCCTAAGGCGATATAGTGTTGGTATATTGTTTGTGTGGGCGGTTAATATAGCTTTGATCCAGGTAGTTCCAGTTCCTTATATTTTCATGTTTGCTCTTTCTGTTTCCATCTGTGAATCAGCCCAAGGCGTTTGTCCGCATATTCCCATATATCGGCAAACGACGGTCCGCAGATGCTGTGCCTGAAGCAGTTGGACCAGCCGTGACATCCTCCCACGTCTAAAGAACGTGGGCTTCATGCTTCATCAACCGTTGCCCCTTCATGTATTCGGGTGGTCTTACACAATCTCCAACAGGCGTTAATTCCCCACTGTCCGTGGGTATTCACAATGCCTTGGTTTTCAGCATTGTGCATAAAAATTGTATCATAGTTATGAAATGTTGTGTTCGCTCCTATGGCGGCAAAAGGTTGTTAGGTCACTTCAGCAAAATTCTTGCTCTACTGCGCGATATCGTGAGGATTTTCTGTACACCAGAAATGGTTATACAAAACGACTTGTTAGAAACCACGTATTTAGTGGTGTCTACTAGTAGCAGTATTTAAATGCGGTCTAACAGTCTATTGCCGCCATAGGTTCGCTCTCATCCCACTCCTAAAGAAGTGGGTTTTCTCGCTCACCGTGATAAAGGAATCTCAACCTCTTTCATGGCAATCCATGGTGTCATTGCAGATAGGGCTTTATTTCCGGTTTTCTCCTTGATCTTCCGTCTTATTGTCTCCTGAGATTTTTTTGAGGTAAACCACCTTGTTATCCTATTGTTCTTCCTGCTGTAGAAATCCTTACAAAGAGGAATCCAGGGAAATCGAAACCGTTCTCTGCCTCCATGATACTTGCAATCCATGCCATGTCAAGATCATTCAGGTATATGCTTGCAAGGCTCGGAGTTAAAATCAATAAGTTTTAAAAGCACAATACTATTAGGAACCAACTTGCATTTGTGCATGGTGATTTAATTTGAGTATGTTTCAGGGAAGATCAACAACCAAGCCCTCAGGGGGAAAGCTTAAGACGCTAAGGAGCAAAAGAAGATTTGAGATAGGAAGAGAACCAACTCTGACCAGGGTCGGTGAGACCCAGAGAAAGGTCGTCAGGACGTTTGGCGGAAACTCAAAGGTAATACTTTTGAAGGGGCAGTTCGCAAATGTCTATAATCCAAAGGACAAGACGTGCAGGAAATCTAAAATCGTCACAGTCAGGCAAAATCCCGCAAATCCACACTATGTGCAGAGGAACATCATGGGCAAAGGTTCCATAGTACAGACGGAGCTTGGGGAAGCCAGAATTACATCCAGGCCGGGACAGGATGGGGTAGTTAACGCAATATTGCTATGAAAATTACACTATTCTCAGAATATTTTAATTATAAAAATTCCAGGAGGCTGGGAAGAAAAATCAACCTGAAAGCCGCAAAGAATTTTTCGGATGAGAAGCTGGAATCAATTCTCAGGGAACTCAAGATTTCTTACACCAAGAGGAAGGCAAGGTATCCAAGAACATTTTACGAAGAAACGACAATGTATGAGATTGAGTCAGAAATACGAAAATCATCACTTTTGAAGATCATTGAAAGAAGGCTTTCCTGAATCCTTCCTTCTTTTTTTGTAGGAATAATATTGCATTGGGTGCTTGAGCCATTCTGAATTGCATACATAATCATTATCCATATAACATAGATGGTTTGATTTGAGGACACTGCATTTTGGCGGAGAATATTCTGTTCCTGAGCTATGTCCTGTTACGTGATTAACCTGGTATGAGGTTATTCTTTCATTGAAATCCGGAGCCGATTTGAAAATATTCATGATTTCCTCGTTCTTCATTCCAACGTGATGGAGGAAACTGACCATTGTGAATCTGGCCATGTGAGGTAGATTGACGCCTGCCCTGGCATCAGATAGAAAGTGAAGAACGCATGGCGGAAAACACGAAGAATCAACGGAACCAAGGTCACCGGAATATTTCATCTCTCTTGCCCTGTCCTGAAGATCAACCAGCTCCTCTGCCATTGGCCCCAGAATCAAGTGGCATGCCTCCGGGTCTATTAAGGCAAGAGTTGCTCTTGCCTTTACGACAAAAGCCTCCCGGATTATTTTCCATAAAACCTCGCTTTCGACAATTATTTTTCCATCGATGAATGTCTGGTTAACCAGCCTGAATTTGCTTCCGCTGACCCTTCTGGAATATATGGAAAACACCTCAGGGCTCATGATATACATTTGATAATCCGGGTTATACAGGCATTTAATGCCATATTCGAAGGCATACTTTTCAACGCTTTCAATCGTTTCCTTTGAAAGCCTTGATTCAAGAATGTCCCTGTAAGTGTTTATGACTCTCGACGTGAACGAATTTATATCTATATACGCAAGGGACCACAATATGAGTGGAAGCGACTGATCCAATGGATCAAACTTGACGGTATCTGGATCTATGGACAATTTCAGGAACTCCTTGGTGTTATTCCTTATCAGTTCACATTCCCTGGTAAAGGAAGAAATAATATTTTTAATGTTTTTCTCAGAAAATCTCTCATCCAAGGGGGCTGCATTGATCATATTTCACGGATCTCAGGCGTTGCTCCTTTTGAAATCTTTTCAAAACCGTTATCCTTAACGATGACGTCATCCTCTATCCTTATTCCACCATAGCCGGTGAGATAGACCCCAGGTTCATCGGTAACAACCATGTTATTCTTAAGTGGAAAATCATAGTTGGGTGCAAGGGCAGGATGATCATGAACGTCCATTCCCACGCCGTGGCCAAGGGAGTGTATAAAGCGGTCCTTATACGGTGATGCATCAATGATGTCACGTGCAATCTTATCTATATCCTTTCCGTTTACATTTGACTGTATTGCTTTCATGCTCTCAAATTGTGCCCTGTAAACCACTGAATACATATCCTTTGTTTTTTCGCTTGCTTTCCCGAAGTTTATTGTTCTCGTTATGTCTGAGCAGTAGCCTTCATAAAGTGCCCCATAATCAATAAGGACAATATCTCCCTTCTTCAATTTCCTGTTTCCTGGAGAATAATGGGGCATGGATGAATTCTCCCCAAAGGCGACGATGGTATCAAAGGATGGCCCGGAGGCACCACCTTTCATCATTTCATGTACTATATGGGCAGCAACTTCCTTTTCAGTAATGCCCTCCTTGAGATGCTCAATGGCAGGGTCGAATGCCTCACTGCCTATCTTGGCTGCCTCCCTTATCTTTGACAATTCTTCAGGCGTTTTTATGCGCCTTGCCTCTGATATGGAAACTGACACATCAACAAATTCCTTATCTGGTATTATCTTCAGGAGGTTCTTGTAAATTTCAAGATTCAGAGACGAATAATTAAGGCCCACGACATTAATGTCCTTTAAGGCAACCCTCATGAGATTTTCATACTCATCGCGAGTATGGAAGATTTCCACGTTGTTTCCCGTGCGTCTTGCAGACTCCTCTTCAAGGACCGATGTAAAGATGGTTACAGAATCAGGTTTGGCCAGGATAAAAGAGCCCTCATAAAGGCCGCCTTCCTTTCCGGCTAAATAGAAGAAGTTCTTGTCAAGATTATTTTCCCCGCCATTTACAATCAGTATTGCTTCGGCCTCCCTCGCATAGTCAAAGATTTTCTTTGCGTTCATAACTCTATAATGGCATTCTGGTTATTATTATTGCGTTGTTGGCACAGCTTTCCGCAATAGGAATCC
Organism: Thermoplasmata archaeon; assembly: GCA_021806355.1. Classification (GTDB taxonomy): domain Archaea; phylum Thermoplasmatota; class Thermoplasmata; order Thermoplasmatales; family Thermoplasmataceae. Next base: position 7,736 of record JAJZXT010000183.1, on the reverse strand, counting down.
CGGTTATCTATCTTCATCACTGGCATCGAGGATTTCAATGTTCCACAATCATCCATGTTAATCACATAATGGAAATAATGGTGGAATATTGTTCATCCTTTGGGTTGCTCATTAAAATCCACCTCGTATCCCGCACTGGTATCCATACAGAATGGATATTCCACAACTTCAACGGGTTTCCTTGACTTTTCTTTTCTTCGACCATTTGTTGAAGGCAAACGCACCCCAAGCAAGTTCAATTATTCCAAAGGGCCATGTTCCGGCAATCCATCCATACGCTGATGCACCAAGACAGGCAAAGCCAAAGGCCAGTGTGTATGAGTTGGATCTCTGTTCCAGGATGTAAAATAGCATCATGAATAGAAGAACCACGGAGCCGATTATGTTCAACAAGCTAAAGATAACCATTTTTCCACAACTTAGTCTTTCAGAAGAAGATAAAGCACAATTGCTATTAGGATTATTCCATGGTCAGGATATGATTCGACCCGCCATGGGAAATTCCTGCCAAACGTCGACAAGAACCAGCACACGTTGTTTTTCGCATTCACATCCGATGTCATGCAATTGTGAAACCAGAAATTTTTCGCAACTTTCAAAATAATCATTAAATATTAAGATTTCCTATTTGGTATATGGAAAAAGCTCTTTCCTTTTCAAACGCAGTTGCATATTTCAAGAGGGTGGAATCAGAAGTCGCAGAAAAGCCAAGCATGACATATATTATCATGGGAGACGATGGAACCGGTAAGGGACCATTGATCAAGCTGCTTATGAGAGATTTCGAGGAAAAGGGGCTTAAATATTATTCCACCAAGATTTTTACCGAATTCGAAACTATCCGCTTTTATCCATTCAATGATATCCTCAACCAAATTTCTCAGGAGTCTAAGGTAAGGGATCTAAACACAATCGTAGACGAGTTGACTCGCGTTCTATCAGGTGCAGATCATCCAATTATAATATTTGAAAATCTTCATAAAATGAGCCAGCAAAGCCTTGATATGTTCCTGTATTTTTCAAAGCTCAGCGGTAAACTTGGTTTTACCTTTATTGGTGTAACGGAAACATCGGGCAGCAGTTCAAATGCTGAAAAGTTCATCGAGGAAGCAAAATTGCTTCCTAACATTTTCCTGATATCTTTGAAGAAACCTGAGATGGAGGACGTTAAATCCATGCTCAAGGAAGAGGGCTATAAGTTGGAGGAGGCCTTTGTCAAGGACCTTGTGAGGCTCGTAAATGGTGATCTCAACATTCTATCATACACCCTTGCTTATTATAAGGACGAAGGGTTTATTGATCCGGATGGGTCGTTGAACAGTATCAAGGTAAGATTCTTTCCAATTCCGCCCTCGCTGGAATCCCATTATAACAACATGGTAACAGAACTGGATAAGAATTCGCAGGGTATCCTGAAGGTGCTTGCAATGATAAAGGTGAGGCTCGCCGTTAACGATCTCTCTTATCTTCTGAACACTGATGAAAGCATCATTCTCGAATCGCTTTCATTACTGGAATCCAAGGATTTGATCAAGAATGATCAGGGGACATTTTCCATTAAGAACAGCTTTTTATATGCCCTGCTTGACAGCTATATTACGGCATCTGATAAGATCAAGTTTTCTACCCGGCTAAATGGCTCCGAACTGGTCAATAAACTCTCAATTCCAAGCAGGATATTGATGAACCTAAGCTATGGAAACGCCGAAGAGGCCGTTAGAATATTCGCAGAAAACTTAGATTCGATCAACAGTTCAATAAATGATCCACAGGAGGCATATGATGCCATTCTGAAGATTAAGCCATACCTGAAGGATGAGGAACACATTCTTAAGGCAAGGTTTTCAGAAGGAAATGCGCTTTATCTTCTCTCCCATTATAAGGAGGCTGCCGAGATTTTAAATGATGAAAAATTCAAGGATGCAGGAATGGTGGCTCCATTCATACTCCTCACATCGATATACAATGGCAGGGGAGATTACAAAAAATCGGAAGAAATCATTAATAGCCTGTTCTCTGGAATTAACCTCAAGAAGGAGGATGAGGCAAAGCTTCTTATTGCGAATTCAACCATAGAAATAAGGAAGAACGATTATAAGAAAGCCGACGAACTCGTTGACAGAGCAATTGCAATTGCTACAGAGGGCAACTTTGAAGATACGGTCGCAGAAGCTTACAACATCAAGGGCATAATAAAAATCAATACGTTTAAGATCGAAGAAGCAGGGACATATTTCAAGAAGGCACTTGAGATTAACACACGGAAAAAGAACTGGTTCTCCTCACTGAAAAACATGAATAACCTTGCCATCACAAATGGCATGCTGGGGGATTATCAGAGTTCCATAAAGAATTTCAAGGAAATAGTGGATATATCTTACATCACATCAGATCTAAGGGGAAGGGCCTATGCGGAGTTCAACCTGGTAGAACAGCTTGACATCATAGGAGAAATCTCTGAATCGGAGAACTATATCCCGACAGCTGAAAAACTTGTATCACTGGTCTCAGATGCCAGCCTGGAATGTTCTTTCTACAGGTTTTACGGTTTGCACCTGCTTCAATACCTTAAATTCAAGCAGGCCAAGGACCAATTCCAAATTTCTGGGAAAAAAGCCATTGAAGCCAACGATATACAAAGGGTAAGGATAAACAAGTTTTTTGAATTTTTAATGGAAGAAATCATAAGCGGCAAAAGGATAAAAGAGGCTGACGAAAATATAAGCATCAAGTTTGAGCTTGAGGAAGACTTTATCCCGACTATTTATATATTCATGACAATAAGATACCTTTTCTACCACGAATACGATAAAGCACTGGAATCTGCATTGAATGCATCAAAATCTGCGATACAGATAAACGACAATGGCTACAAGGCTCATAGTTCCGTATTTCCATCATTGGTGTATCTGGTAAAGGGGGATTTTGACAACTTCTCATCCGAACTATCAAAAATCAAGGAACCGGATCGCGCAATAAAATACCCAAATCTTGTCTATTGGGGCATGAAAGCGCTCCAGATGGGAGACAGGGCAAAACTCGATGAGGTTCGATCTGAGATAGAAACCTTTGGCGATAAGAAAATTCCGCCAATGAATAAATTGTTGCTGAACTCATTCATATCTTTCATAGAGGAGAAATTTGATAACAGGAATTCCGCGGAAGAGGCAGGAACGCAGAAGCATAAAAAATTGATACTTGACGGTATTGCAAGTGCACTTAAGAATTGAGGGGAAAACGGCATAAACCCTCAATGCAATAATATCCAAATCTTCTTTTCCAATTCGTCATTTCTTGGAATACACCCGGTCATGCAAATAAAATTTGCGACATTCAGCAAGGCTTTCCATGATTACGTTAAGCACTGTATCCAAATTCAGCAGAGGAAGTGCCTCAAGATCATGGTTGCATATTCAGAAATAATTAAATACGCACGCCGTTTTATGAAACCGAACGGTGCAAATATTCCTTGGACAATGATAAACATCTCAATGGACATACCAGGTTCTTCCTTAGCGGGTATAAGGACAGCTACCTGGCAAACGATGTAATAGCCCACGGTGGAATGGGTATTATTTATGACGGAACAAGCAAGTCAGGGCAGAAAGTCATAATAAAGCAGTCCATTTATGAAGGTAAAAATGCCGATGATAACAGAAGTGAATTGCTGAAAAAGGAGGCTAAAATACTCAAGCGGATAGTAAATAGAAATATTGTTTCATTCATGGATGAGAGTCCTGATGACAACATGTATTATTACGTGATGGAAAAGATATCGGGGCCAAGCTTGATGGACCTCTGCCTTAACAATCCACCAGATTTAATCGAGGGTACAAGGATAATGGTGGAGGTATGTGATGGGGTAAAATACCTCCACGATTTCAAGATTATCCACAGGGATCTTAATCCCAAAAACATAATGATGGACGGAGGTACTCCTGTAATAATAGATTTCAGTTCAGCAGAAATACTTCAATCGAAAGACCAGGTCATCAGGCTCAAGGGAAGCAAGATCGGAACGCCGATATTCTCTGCACCTGAGCAATTTGAGAATGGTGAGAGTTCCACGCGTTCAGACATCTATTCTGTTGGAATGTGTTATTTATTCATCCTGACTGGACAGATTCCGGTTGAGGATACGAATCAGCTCCATGAATACGTTTCGAGGAAGGTTCTTAACGCAACTGCAAGGAAAATCATTTTGTCATGCACAGAGAAGGACCCTGATAAGAGAATCGGTGATATAGGAAGTGTTCAGGAGGCTCTTCTTGAATTGGTTGAAGAATTAAGGAATAAACCAACTTCACGAAACGATGTAAACGAAAACGGCATATTCCTAAAAATTAACGATGACTTATACCCAATCAATGGGGCTATTGGCATTGGACGTAATCACGATTGCAATAAGTCAACCTGTGGGGAAGTGGAAAAGAACAAGGTCTCCATAGATAATCCATTTGTTTCCAGGCATCATATCTTATTGAAAAAAGATGATAGCGGAAGGATATTTGCAAAGGATCTTGGAAGTAAAAATGGGACGGCTATATCCGGGGACGAGGGGAGGTCATATAACGTAATTCTGAGAGGACAGGCGACTGAGGTTTATGTTGGCGATATAATTGCGCTTGGCTATAAGCAGGATATTGGTCCAAAGCAAATCATAAGAATTGTCAGTTCAGACTAACCTTAATTATCATTCTAAGGATACAGATTTGGGCTTGTGGGGTAGTTAGGATATCCTGTTGGCCTTCGAAGCCGAGGACCCGGGTTCAAATCCCGGCGAGCCCGTTCAATCAATATTTTAGAATGAATATCTACAATGAACACTGCAGCATTCCTTAACCAAAGCCATGTGCTTTCATTTCAAAACTCGGAAATACCGTAAAAAGATGAAGAAATAATTGGAGTACTAATCAATCAGCAAAGAGGATGTCCCGAAGAACAGAATAACAGGTTCGACAATCTATCAGCTCCATGTATACCTAAAATCGCAAGAATTCATAATGATTTTGTCGTGGTTAGAGCCATTAGAAACCTACAGTGACATGGAGATGACATAAGGAAAAACGATAAAGGTGGCATGGATAACTAAAAGGAGAGAATCATGATAAATAGTGTAGGGGTTATTGGAGCAGGAACAATGGGACACGGTATAGCTGAGGTCTGCGCAATATCGGGCCTTGAGGTTTGCCTTGTGGATATCAGCGACGAATTCCTTATGGCAGCAAGGAAAAAGATATCATGGAGTTTGGACAGCCTTGCCAGGAAGAAATTGATAAGTGAAAGTGCAGAAAAGGTAGCTTCACGAATAAGAACCAGTATTGATCTTAATGATCTTTCACAGGTGGATTGCATTATTGAGGCAGTAAAGGAGGACTTTACGGTAAAGGCAGGGCTTCTCAAGGATCTTTCCCACATTCTCAAGCCGGGGTGCATCATATCATCCAATACATCCACGATTCCCATATCTGAACTGGCATCTGTGAGCGGACGTCCCGAATCATTCATAGGGCTTCATTTTTCAAATCCTCCCATAATAATGCCCATAGTGGAGATCATAATGGGCAATAACACGCAGGAATCCACATTGAATGAGATAAAGGGTCTTGCCACGAGGCTGAAAAAGGATTTTGTCGTGGTAAAGAAGGACGTGGCCGGATTCCTGATAAACAGGATAAACGACAGGATTATTACAGAGGCACTTGCAATGCACGAAGAGGGCAGCAGCATTGAAGACATGGATTCCATGGTCAGGTTCAGGCTTAACTTTCCTATGGGGATCTTCGAGCTACTTGATTTCGTGGGAATTGATATTGTTTTTAATGCTAACCGTGAATTGAGAGATCGGGGTTTTGATACCGCTTCATCAAAAATTCTTGAAGGCAAGGTAAAGTCTGGGAAGATAGGGATAAAAGCTGGTGAAGGATTCTACAGTTATCCAGCTGGAGGAGGTTATTACAGGCACATGGTGATTCCAACACAGGAAATGTATTCAGTTAATCCGCTGAGATTGCTGTCAACTGCCATCAACGAGGCAGCATGGATCCTGAAGAATGAGGTGGCTACGGCAGAGGACATTGAAAAATCAATGATAAAGGCCATGAACTGGCCAGAGGGGCCTCTTGCGATGGCTGACAGGTTTGGAATCAACAATGTTGTTGATATGCTGAAGCATTTGCACGCTACAACCGGCCTCTCCCGATACGAACCTAATAGCCTTCTTCTGGAAATGGTAGAGGATGGAAAACTTGGGATGGAGAATGGCAAAGGATTCAGGAAATGGGATGCTGAAACGACAAATTTCGGTTCAGTTATCTTCAGGAAACAGCAAAATTATGCGGTTATAACGTTGAACAGGCCTGAAAAACTCAATGCCCTCAATGAGGATGAATGGGAAGGCATCAGGTTGGCACTGGAGAGTGCAGGGGAGGATGATGCAATCAGATCAATCATAATAAACGCCAAAGGCAGGGCATTCTGTGCGGGAGACGACATTGAGATGATGAAGGGTTGGAAGAGCAAGCAGGATGTTGACAGCTGGGTCAGGAACTATGCCACTCCTCTTATGGAACTGTTGGAGCGGTATCCCAAGCCAATAATTTCTGCAGTGAACGGGTTTGCTTTCGGAGGAGGATGCGAACTCAACATGATGTTTGACATTGTCATTGCGGCAGAAGATGCAGTGTTTTCACTTCCGGAAGGGCTTATAGGCGCCATTCCTCCCATCGGCACAACATTGGGAATGGCACTTATCAGCAGGAAATTGGCCAGATATGCACTAACAGGAGAATGGATTCCCGCAAAGGATGCGATGGAAATTGGCATTGTTGACGTGGCAGTTCCCGCTGAACAGCTTTTTATTGTTGCCGCTGAATTCGCCGGGAAGATTTCAAAGATGTCTCCCCTATCCATAAGGGAGATAAAGGCTGCAATGAATTCGGTTAGATCAGTATTTTCACCAAATGTTTCTCTCGGCACAGATGCGCTGGCCCGCCTTTCACAAACAAAGGATTTTGCTGAAGGCCAGGATGCATTTATCCATAAGAGAAAACCAGCATGGACTGGAAAATGAGGAGGTTGATTAAGCAATGAAAATTGATGGGGAATTAAGCGATGAACAGAAAATTATCACAGGGATGCTGGAGGAATATTGCAGGAGGAACGTTTCCCCTGCGTATGATGGATGGATTAAGGACAGGATTTTTCCGAGAAAACTGATGAAGGATCTGTCGGAACTAGTTCTTGGCACAGTGATTGCATCAGGGGGCAATGCCATTGATGAATTGACGCTCGGGCTTATTTCGGAAGTGATGGGCAAGTATGAGGTTCCTGTGCCGGCATTCCTCACCATGCACTTTGCAAAGCTTCTCCCGTTGATCAGTGATCAGGATACCAGGGAACGTTATCTTGACAGATACCTGAAGGGGGATCTGGTGATATGTGGCGGCTTTACGGAACCGGGCCAGGGTTCAGATTCTGCATCCATCAGCACAACCGCCACACAGGATGGAAATGTCTACAAGGTCAACGGGGAGAAATCATTTGTAAGCAGCCCGGGAATAGCGGATCTTCACATACTTTCTGTGAGGACATTGCAGCTGGACTGGAATCAGAGGCACAGGGGAATCAGCCTGCTGGCCGTCGATGCTAAGGAGAATGGTGTTGAGCCATATGATATGGAAAGCATGGCATCAGTATTCAAGGGTGACTTCGGAGGAATAAGGTTGAATGATGTA
>JAJZXT010000165.1 GCA_021806355.1 Thermoplasmata archaeon | reverse complement strand
ATTAAATTTTTGCTAACGACCGCGAATAATTTCTCTCACCATTTGAATACGAAGTGGCTGAAAATAGGTCTTTTAGTTAATTAATAAAATTGCCTTCTCGCATACTACCGTGATACACCGTGACACACCGTGACACTCCAAAAAAATAGAATAATTTAACATAGTGCAATCTATTCACCTGAATGAAATGCCTTATAATCGCCCATTCAAGAATACTGGGCAATTTCGATGGTATTGACGATCTTTCGAGACTTCCGGACGAAGAGTTCTTTGTTGTTGACATGGATGCCCTATTGCGTGGGAAGTTCAATTTTAAAATATATTCTCTCATTTCCCGTTATGTTGAATTTAACCTAATGGCATATCCTTCAATGGAGACAGATTTTGTTGACATGATCATAGCCGGAGCCAGCAGGGTAGTAGTGAATCATACCTTATCCAACGAAAAAATCAGGGATTTTATGGAAGTATCCGATCAAATCATCATGCATTATAGATCGCAACTCGAGGCAAGGGATTTCATCAAGACTGGAGGTAAATATCTTCTTGGATGTTCACCTGTTGACGCTGCCAAGGGCATTCAGATATTTTACTATGGAATGAGCATTCCCGGGGAAAACTACATTCCTCTCACAGATTTTCCAGAGGAATTGAGATACGACTGCTGATCCGGTATAGGAATCAATTCTATGCCATCAAACTGTTTCTTTGTGATCAGCTTGTTTTTTTCCTAACAGATAACTGAGCATGAGGAACCTTTACATAATAATTCAAAATCAGCACATGCATGAGTAAACCTGACATTTCAACTTCTGCCGGCTCTCTACAATTATCAAATCCATTCCTGCTTGCTTCAGGAATCCTTGATGAGAATGGATATACCATGAGGAGAATACTTGATGAAGGAGCAGCGGCTGTCGTCACAAAATCCATAGGAATGGAGGAAAGAAGTGGGTATAAACCTCCCATAGTTTCGGTTGATGATCCAATAGTCATTAATGCTGTGGGATTACCGAATCCCGGTATCTTGAATGTAGGCAATGAAATCAAAATCGCAAAAAAATCTGGAAAACCCGTTGTAGGAAGTATCTTTGGAAAGGATGTTAATGAGTTTGTCCATCTTGCGGGAAAGATGGAGGAATATGGAACAGATGCAATAGAATTAAACCTCTCATGCCCGCATGTAAAGGGATTTGGATCCGAGATTGGGGGCGACTCTTCTCTGGTGAAGGAAATTGTGGAGAATGTAAAAGGTTCAGTAAAGATTCCCGTATGGTCCAAACTGAGCCCAAACGTGACAAGCCTGATTGACATTGCAAGAGCGGCATCAGATTCTGACGCCATTGTTCTTATCAACACTGTAAGGGGGATGAAAATAGATATCCACTCAGGAAGGCCTGTTCTTACAAATAGATTAGGCGGACTATCCGGTCCAAGTATCAAGCCAGTGGGGATCAGGTGCGTGTATGAGGTTAAATCGAGCATTGATATTCCTGTAATTGGAGTTGGGGGCATAGAATCCGCCGCAGATGCCATTGAGTATATTATGGCCGGGGCTTCTGCAGTGCAGATTGGAACCGCCTTATGGAAGCACGGAAGAGGTATTTTCTCCAAAGTGTCTAATGAACTTGAAGAGTTTATGGCAGCTGAAGGCTATACTAAAATCGAAGATTTCAGGGGGTTGGCACTCACGTGATTTATTCACCAAGAATCTTAAGAAACGAGATAAATACGCCAACTGTAAATTCACTCTATTTCAAATTGGATATCCCAGTAGAACCAGGCCAGTTCGTAATGGTATGGGTTCCTGGAAAATCTGAGATTCCCATGTCCCTATCAATGATCGGTGAGGAAAAATGCCTTACCGTGAAGAAATATGGGGACACATCAAATGTCCTGGCTGCCACTAAACCAGGTGAAAGAATCTTCCTCAGAGGACCATACGGGAAAGGATTCACCAGGGTAGATGGAAAAATTCTCCTGGTCGGGGGTGGGTCTGGAATGGCATCGCTGAGGCCCATGTTCAACGAGAATGCCCATGGGCTTATCGCCGCAAGAAGCCAAGACGAACTCCTGTTCAAGGAACTTTTCGGGAGTGATAAATTAACCGTAGCCACGGACGATGGAACATCCGGAATCAAGGGGAATATAGTTGAAGGCATGAAAGTGCTAGATCTGGAATCTTTCAGGATGATTTATGTTTGCGGCCCTGAGAGAATGCTTAAATCAATAGTTGATTATGTATCTGATAAGAAAATAAACATGGAATTGTCGCTGGAAAGAAGCATGAAATGTGGCATTGGCCTGTGTGATTCTTGCTCTGTTGATGGGCTTCAGGTTTGCAGGGACGGACCGACATTCAACCTTGAGGAAGTCAAGAAAATGGAGGAGTTCGGCAGGACAAGGCTTTCAGAATCAGGGAAAAGGGTTTGGTTTCAATAAAAGGGATCGTTTAAAATGTTGTTGACAGAAAGGTTTCATAGCATACAGGGGGAAGGAAAATTCATAGGGTTGCCCATGTACTTTGTACGCACCAATCACTGCAACCTCAGGTGCAGGTGGTGCGATTCCACTTATACGTTCAGTGGAGGAGAAGAGGTATTGTTAGAAACCATTCTGGATGAAATAGGAAAAATACCAGAGGACTGGATCTGTTTCACGGGTGGGGAGCCAATGCTCCAACGGGAGGCCATCAAATTCATGAAAGGATGTACAGAATCAGGAAAGAATGTACTCCTGGAAACAGGAGGTTCTTTAGATCTGAGTGAAGTTGTCAAGATAAATGGCACTTACATTGATATGGATATTAAAACGCCGTCATCAGGAGAATCCGAGTCCTTGTTTAAAGGGAACTTAAACATGCTCCGCCCTGGCGACTACATAAAGTTTGTAATCAGCGACGTTAATGATTATACATTCGCCCTATCCTACGCAAAACAGTGGAAGAGTACAAGCGAGATTCTCTTCCAGCCGGCATGGGGTGTTGATCTGAAATGGCTCGCTGAAAAGGTTCTGGAAGACAGGATCAATGTAAGGGTTTTGCCTCAACTGCATAAACTCATATGGGGAAACAGGAGGGGAGTCTGATGGAAGAGCTCGAAAATTCTGAATTTTTCTATCACGGGAAGTTCTATAGGAACGGAACATTTGATGATTTGTATATCGGAATAGCTGATGGAAAGATCAAATCCATGTCAAAGTTCCAGAATGTTAAGAGGGTAATAGAGCTTAATGGGGCAGTATTCCCAGGTGCCACTGATATACACGTGCATTTCAGGGATCCCGGAGAGACAGACAAGGAAGATTTCTCTACCGGAAGCATGTCTGCAATATTCGGCGGAACCACAACCATCATGGACATGCCCAACAATTCAATTTCAGTTGTAGACTATGAAATATACGAAAAAAAGAAAAGTGCCATCAAGGGCAGATCATTCTGTGATTATGGGTTCCATTCCATGTTCAACGGAGATAATATTCCGTTAATCCATAAAGAATCTGCAGGCATAAAAGTATTTATGGGAGAGAGCACAAATGCGACTGGCATAGAGGAGATCAGCGAAGCGAATCAATCCAAACTTGATGAACTTGGAAAGAACATTATTTTCCACTGTGAATCCGGCAGTTGCTTGCGAAATAATGCAATAAAGGAGGAAAGTATGTGTGACCACCATTTTTCCAGAAAATCACAGTGTGAACTTGATGCCATGAAAAAAATGAACTCATTTTCAATGCGAAGAAAGATAGCAGCCCATATTAGTGACTACGGAAACGTAAGATCGTTGGGTGATATTACGTTCCAGAAGGAAATTCTACCGCAGCACATGCTTCTTTCGTGCGAGAAACTTTCAGGCTCATGGGGAAAGGTGAATCCACCAATCAGGGATGAGAAAACCAGAATGGAGAATTTCCAGGCATATATAAACGGCGATATCCAACTGCTTTCTTCTGATCATGCTCCCCATACTGAATATGACAAGGGAGATTTTCAGCATGCAAAATCGGGGATGATTGGGGTTGAAACCCGGGTTCCCTTGATCCTCAATTTGGTGAGGAAGAAAATAGTGCCAATGGAAGTGTTTGTAAACACTGCAATACTCAATCCACCAGCTCAGTTCGGACTGAAGAAAGGTGTTATAGAAAAAGGTTATGGTGCTGACTTTTTCACGGTTAACTTTTCGTCTGCCAGGAAAATCAATGAAGGAAGGCTTCACTCAAAAAATCCCTTCACACCGTTCCATGGGTTCGAGGCAATCTTTCCAGATAACGTTGTATTAGGAGGGGAAATTGCCATAGAAAATAATGAATTGATCGATGATCATTTTGGAAAATACAAATCATTCGATAAGATCATGGAACCTTAGAATTTCGACGAGTCCCTTGCCAAATTTATCGACAGATACATAGTCTGCACGTTCCTTTAGCCTGTCGTCTGAATTTGAAAGCGCAGCCCTGTGAACACTGTCGATATACATAGGAAGGTCATTTTCCGAATCTCCGCAAACGAGAACTTCGTCTGCCATAACCGATGACATTTCAATAATAGCGTTCACAGCGTGTCCCTTATCCTGATTTTTGTTGAGAATATGGTATGCAAATTTGCTGTACTGGATAGAAACAGGAAATTCTTTTGCAAAAGATTTTAAGGTTTCAATGTCACCGCTACAGTTGAAGGCTATTGATGTCTCTCGCCATCTGTTTGTTACGGGTTCCGTCACGTTGAAATATTTCTTTATTAGTTCAAAGGCGGCTAATGGGGCTTCATTGGAGAAATCCTTCCTGATAGAGCCTTTTGCATAAAAAATTCCACCGTTTTCTGCTGCAAGATAACCTTTCAAACCAAGTATGTTCCTGATGCCCATCATTACCGGCAACACATTTCCACTGCAGAGATCTATGCTGATTCCCTGTCTCTGAACATATCTAAGGGAATCAATGATTTCAGGATCAACCTTGAGATCCATATCGGTCAGGGTTCCATCAATATCCAATATAATCTTCCTGATCACACCTTCAAATTTTATATACGATTTAATTCTTTGTGTTCATTGCGAGATAAGGGCGAAATAATCAAGATTGCGAACAGGAGAATAATCAACATGTTCAGGTTGAGCAATGAGGCCAGAGATGCCAAACTTAGTTCAAGATACCTGAATATTATGGAAAAAATCGCTTTAAGGGCCGATATTACGCTACCACAAAGCATCAAGCGGCTTTATTGCAAAAATTGCAAAATGCTATATTCAAGAAACTTCAGAGTGAGGATATCCGGGAAGCTATTGAAAATAACCTGTTTAAATTGTGGCAATATCCGTCGGATTAATATTGATTAATCGTTCAGAGTCTCAATCTGGAATAAGACCTTGAAGCCTTCCAAGGTAGCCTGTATTTTATCTGCGAACCAAATCGAATCCTCGGTGGTTGCATTTTCACCCCATTCATATATTAAATCCTGTTCGCCAATGAGTGGTTTGAATCCAAGCGAACGCAATCTGTTAATAATTTCACTTGGTTTTGCGCCTTCGCTTGAAAATGTTACCTTTAGATATGTCTTCATTAGTTTCAAGACGCAGATTGGTGGAAGGTATTTATTCTTTTTGCGTAGGAGGCATTCAATTGGAATGTGTTGTCAAGGGTTGATTGCATTATTGTTCACGCTGATGCTTACTTTTCCTGTTAATAACGGTGGTAGATCCCATATCTCGCACATTCAGCCAGCGGAAAGATGCATTCTTGTTCCTGAAGATCAAAGTCTGATACCTAAAATATAAGTAAATAAATTGATTGACTAATCATGAATAAAATAAAGATGACATGGCACGGACATGCATGTTTTAATATAGATATGGGGAAAAATATCCTGATAGATCCTTTTATTGAACACAACCCGGTAGCCAAAATTAAAAGGGACGACGTGAAAGCAGATATCGTAGTGGCAACGCATGGGCACTCAGATCACGTCGCAGACGCTCTGCCAATAGCGACTAAGAACAAGGCACCAATCGTTACAATGGTTGAACTGGCATGGCTTCTTCAGGAGAAAGACCACAGTTTGGCAATTCACGATCTTAATTTTAGCGGAAGCATAACAATTGATGGAATCAAAATTACTGCTGTTCCCGCATTGCACTCCTCAAGCTTCGAGGAAAAATTCGCTGGAAATCCCGGTGGAATGATTTTGGATAATGGAAACACAAGAGTATATCACGCAGGAGATACCGGCCTGTTTTCTGACATGAAACTTATAGGTGAGATATACCGACCTGACATAGCAATGCTTCCTATTGGTGGCCATTATACTATGGGGCCGGAAGATGCAATTCATGCAGTCAACATGATCAACCCAAAAATTGTGATTCCCATGCACTATAACACATTTGATATGATAAAACAGGATGCCGGGCATTTCAAAGAGATGGTTGAAGAAGAGACTAATGCCAGGGCAATAATCATGGATATTGAGAGGGAACTGGAAATTGTCGTTGAATGAATCCATAATCAGGCAACTGGAAAGAAGATACAATCACGAAGTGGACAATCTCCGAGAACTGGAATCAGAGGCAAACATTTTTCAAAAGGGGTTACTGGAGAAGATCAATGGAAGGGATTTCTGGCAAATATCGGAGGACGAATTTTCATTTTTATACATAGCAGTCAAGATATCGAGGCCAAAAATAGTGTTTGAAACAGGGGTAGGTCCAGGCACAAGCACAAGTGCAATCCTCAAGGCACTTGGCAGTTCTTCAAGGTTGGTCAGCTTTGATCTTGGAGTAAAATATGGGAATGCAGATGAGATGCCGGTGGGTTTTGTGATTCCACAGGAACTCAAGTCTAAATGGGAACTAATACTTGGAGATTCTGCGAAAACGTTAAAAGAACAGCTTTCCAAATACGGGAAGATAGACATGTTCTTTCACGACTCGACGCACACATACGAACATGTTACATTTGAACTTAACTCAATTCTTCCACACCTGTCAGATAATTTTATTATTGTTATCGATAATTACGACTGGACTTCTGCTCCCAAGGATTTTGCAAAGAATAACAACTTTACTCTGGTTCATGTTTCGGATGACATGTGTTTTATGATTGATTAAGAGATCTCCGCTTCCGAACCCTCATCTGCTGCGGTAAGTATTTTATCAAGGTTGGTGTTATTTGCCTCATAATTACCAAACCTGGTCTGGATTGATTTTGTGGAGGCTTCGAAGTTTCCCATTTCTTCATCTTCCATCAGGTATTTCTTCATCTCTTTCTCCTTTTCATTGAGCTGGATATACCGTGTTCTGCCATAACGTCCAAGACTCCGTATGGTTGTGGTTATCAAGCCTGCATCCTCGAGATCCGAGAGAAGATCAGAGACCCTGCGAGATGACACCGGGGGAATCTTCATATCATGGCATATATCCTTGTAATTTGCATAGATCTCGCCTGTTATCATATTAGTTTTATTCATTTCACTCGCAGCTATACAACCCATTATGACTATTTTTGTATGCGTTGGCAATGTCCTTATGGTTTCCTTCAGGACATCAGTTTCAAGCCTGTCTCTTGACCTGTAAACGTGCTCAGTAGTAACAATCTCTTTGTCATCCCTGATTGCAAGTTCAATTGCAATTCTCATAAGATCAATGGCCTTTCTTGCATCACCATGCTCCTGTGCTCCAATCGCGGCGCACAGGTTAAGTGCGGGTTCTTCTATCGCGTTCTCAGCCAATATACCTTTGACCCTTGGCTCAAGAATATCCTTCAGTTCGGATGCGTTATAGGGTGGGAAGACAATACTCTCCTGATTCAACCTGCTTTTCACACGAGAATCAAGCTTTTCAGTGAATGATGTGTCGTTTGTTATGCCTATAATAGACGTCTTAGCTCCTTTTGATTCATCGGCGGCCTTTAAAATCACATACAGGGAATCTCCACCATTCTTTTCTACGAGCTTATCAATTTCATCCAGTATTATGACCAGGTATTTTTTGCTTTTTTCTATCTTTGAACTTAATTCTGTGTAAACTCTATCCAAGGGCCATCCTGAAGGAGGAATATTATCATTCCCGGATACGGACTTTGCAACATTTATAAGGATTGAATAGGGGGAATCAAAGGTCTGGCAATTCAGGTAACATGAAAGAATCGAGTCTGGCGCTTTTTCAGCGAGTTTTGACATAACATATTGGGTTATAGATGATTTTCCGGTTCCCGTTTTTCCATATAAAAGAAGATTTGAGGGGCGGGAATTCCTCATTATGCTGCTTAGGGCCTCCACCATCAAATTGATTTGGCGTTCTCTGTGAGGAAAATTATCTGGTATGTGGGATGAAGTGAGGGCAGATAAATCGCCTTTTAAAATTTTACTCTGTTTTTCATACTTATCAAAGGGATTCACTATAACACCTGCAAGTCATCACTAATCGTCCGGCATACTAAACCCTTTTTTTACCAGAATCTGAATCATGTCTGTTATCTATGGGCTGCTTGTAACCTTATCATTGATAGCAGATTAGATTTTTAATTATTAAAAACTAGTTATTCCAGTATCACAGAACAAGGAATCAGAAAGGATAGGTATTCAAATTTTCGATTTCAGCTATTTTTCCTACAAGATACATAGATCCGGTAACGACAATTGGCTTTCCTAACGATTTTGCATATTCATATGCCTCAGCAGGGTCCTGAATGACCTTTACTTCATTGAACAGGTTCGCTGATTCATTATAAAGAATCCTGGGGTCAAGGCTCCTGTCAGGCTCATCAGGCCTCGTAAAGATGATATGATCTGAAATCTTTCTTATATTTCTCACATAGGAGTAATGGTCTTTATCTGACAGCATTCCTACCAGCAAGACAGGGTTGTCATTAAACATCTTATTATATGAGAGGGATAGTGAATTTGCTGCTGGAGGATTGTGCGAGCAATCAATAAGGATTCTTGGATTTTTCTTTATAATTTCAAATCTTCCCGCCCACCTTGTCTTGCTAATCCCTTCCTGTATCTGCTCTGGATCTAAATCGATGGATGAAGTTTCGATAGCCTTTACCGCTGAACAGATGTTATCAATTTGAAATTCTCCAATCAGTCGTGATTTTATTTCATATTCATTTTTTTCAGTTGTCAAATCAAAAAATAATCCATCCTCTGTATTGGATACATTCTTTATCTGGCAGGAATTCTTGATTTCTACCAGTTTGCTGTTTCTTCTCTTTGCAACGAATCTAATTTCTTTTATGGCCTCATCCTTGTTTTCCGAGGTTATTACAGGTTTTCCATTCTTAATTATTCCGGCTTTCTCATAAGCAATTGACTGGAGTGTGCCACCGAGGCGATCTGCATGGTCAAACCCTATTTTTGTGATCACCGAAATCTCGGGTTCGATTACATTTGTAGCATCAAGCCTTCCACCAAGACCAACCTCGATAACGCCATAATCAATCCTGTTCTCATTGAATGCCTGGAAAGCAAGCTCAGTGGTGGCTTCAAAAAAAGTTGGGTTTCTGCCTATTTTTGAATTCTCCATAATAAACGGTTCAATAAAGTCCAGGAATTTTTCAATTTCAGAATCTGAAATCTCTCTGTCATGAATGAAGATTCTCTCATTAAATCTTCTTAAGTGTGGGGAAGTGTAAAGGCCAGTTTTATACCTCTGCCTGATTATATTGAATATTAAAGAGGCGGTTGAGCCTTTTCCATTAGTTCCGGCAACATGAAAACTGGAAAAGTTTTTATGCGGATAGCCCAAAAACTTGTCAAAAATATTCATGACATTAAGATCATATTTTATCTCATCCCGTTTAAGCCTGTACAGAGACTCAAGTTTTTCAGAATCCAACAAGGTGTTAGCGCTATCAAATATTTATCTTTAGTGAGTCATTGTTTTTCACCTTTTTCTGCATTCCTTGATATATAATCTGTCCAATGAAAGACAAAAACGAACCGCTAATGCTGGGCTCTGCGTGGTTGGGATAACTATTCAATATTCAGAAATTTGATCTTAACAGATGCTATACTGGGAAAGGAAAAAGGATAAAAGGGAAAATGAATAAGGGATTACAATGGAAACTAAGTTAGCATATCTGGACAATAATTATTTGAAAGAGGCCACTGGTAAAGTAATATTCAATGAATTTACCGATTTGGTGGTGGACAATACAGTTTTTTATCCAACGGGTGAAGGCCAGCCAAACGATAGGGGGAAGATAACCATAGATGGTAAGGAATTTGAAATAATCGATACATGGAATGATGGAACAAACGTACACTTAATTTCACACGACACTTATCCGGATAGCATTAAAGGAAAAGAAGTCAAGCAGTATATTGACTGGGACGTACGTTATGGACATATGAAATTCAGAACTGCATTGAGAATCATAACTGGAATAGCTTATAGAGATTACAAGGCAGGCAACAGGATAAACCAAACATATGATGATCAGGCATGGGTTGATCTGGAAATACCTGAAATCAGTGAGGAAATCGTAAAAAAATTAGAAGCAGAAACCAATGAAATAATCAAGAAAGGTGTCAATGTAGAATTTGAATATAGGCCAAGATCCTCAGTATTATCAGATGGCGACTTAATGGCGATCTCAAGGGGAATCGTTCCGGAACATCCGCAGATAAGGCTAGTAAAAATAGGCAATCTGCCGTATCAAATTGATCACGGTACTCATGTGAAGAATACCTCAGAAGTAGGTGAAGTAAAGTTCAAAACGACACTGGTAAAAGGAAAAGTGAGCAAGAGAATCAGCATTTCATTATAGAGTGGTCATCCAGCCCCTTTACTAACTTTATATGAATAATATAAATTGAATGCGAATTTCCAGAAATTATTTAGAATCTCTCATAATCAATGTGACTCCATTCTTTGATATTGGATTAACTGCCTCATTCTTATCCCCTGCTTTCATTTTGCCTAACTGTCCCTGAAAACCATGAAAACCCTAAAAAAATATTTCCAAACGAATTAGAAATTGTGGCAATTGTGACATCCTCTCCTCCCTGAAGGATCGGAGGTTCCTGATTCATAGAGTGGCAACTCGTAGACCTCCTTTTAAGAGTTCCGCCGCTGTAGCACTTTCCACAGGCGTGAAGTCGAGTAGAGAGCAAGCGCAGTTCCTTCAGATAGCTTGATTATATCCCAACATCCCGTTGAGACAGTTCTCCGAAGGTCCGTTTCCAGCTCCCCCTCTAAGACTCCGGACTGGGGCGTTTCGTCCATCCGGCTCCAAGTATGGCGTTTCATATGCGACCTTCCCTTTCGGTTATACACACACTTCGTAATCACTCAATGTAATCACAGATATGCTGCAAGATCACTTAGGACCCTGAACAGCATAAGGCCGATTAGTCCTTTCAGACAGTACCCTCTGTTTTCCATTTTGCGAATACCACCCTGCGGCTTATTCCGCTACCCAGAGGCCCTTCCCTTCTCTCCCTTGTTATCGGGAGCATCATAGGTACTACGACCTCATCCGCCAGGCCTTGAGCGACCAGTGAGGTTGGCAAGCGCATTCCCTCATTGGCCTTCTGTGTCCAAGGTCCTTCCCTGCTTTGCCCATCAGGCTTTGTAATCGTGCTACAACCCTTACGCCGGAGTGCTCTTCATGTACATATATCCGAATTCGCATGAAGATACCGCCTTCACCGTCCCGAAACTGGTTCGGCGCACTCACTTCTTTCCGCTTAAACCATGTTCTTGCGGAGGACATCACGACGCTGCAGTTTTCGCTTAATGATGTGGCCCGACTACTCGGTAGCTCCCCTGCATGGCCTCCTCTTTCGAGGACAGGAGCATTATCCACGGAGCTTTCACAGGGCATGTTACCATGTCCCTGTGTCCGTTTACCTATAATGGTTTCAGATTTTTCCATTATCTATTTCCTCATAGATAGTCTGATGGGGTTACAGGCTGCACTTCGGGAGTGCTCCTCCCTATCTTTATCAATCCATCTTTCAGGACATTTATTGCCGCATTGAGATCCCTTGTCTATTGTGAGGACACATGCATTGCAGTGGTATATTTGATCTGAAAGCTTCAGATCAAGCTTTATGTTTCCGCACATTGAACATTTCTGTGATGTATACCTGGGATCAACTTCCCCTCCTTGAAATTGCCACACCGTCTGGCAACATACTCCAGGTTTCCTGTAATGATAGTTGATGGGATAGGATATCTTCCATTGACAAGGGAAGAATCCAATCTCTCCTTCCAGTTCGTATCGTCGAGGTATGAGAAGCATTCGACGATATACACATCAAACAAGTCATTCTCGGAATGGGGTGAAATCCTTGGAGATTCAGTAATGGCATCTGCAGTACTTGACAGAATACTGCATCATGGCATTGTGGTGAACATCAGAGGGGATTCCTACAGGTTGAAGGAGAGAAAGAAACTGAACAATATTAATATGAACGAGGTGAAGTGAAAGTGGAAGAAAATCTAAGTATGGGTCGAAAATTTTCAGCCGTTATTGACATCTGAACTATTCGGGATCATCGACGGTATTGCGATCTCCCATGAAACAATAAGGAGAAACAGGCAGAGATGTCTATCCCACTTGGAGAAGGGTATTTCCCATAAGATAGAGGAGTCGGGAAAAAACGATCAGCTTGACAGAGCCAAGAAACTGTTAAAGCACATGTTTTTCCAGAATCGGGCGAACCTGAAGAAGCTCGGGAAGAACATGTGTGCGGTTTCGGAAATAATCAGGGGTAGGAGCGAAGAGGATGTCGTTGATATCATCATGGAAAAGGCGAGGAGCTTACATGGAGACGATCCAATGATCTCACCTTTTCTTGCTTTTATTAAGAAAAACAGGAAAGAGGTGTTCCTGTACCTCAGCAACCGGGAGGTGGAAAAGACCTTGGATATAGTGGAACAGCATTTCTCCATCATGTCGTCACTATTCAAGCACACGTTCAACATTGATAGAGGACTGTTGAAGACATCCTAATGGTTTCACCATTACCTATCAACGCAAATGTGATAACGTCCAAAAAAAAAAGAAAAATTATTGGTTTCCACTCTTACCCTTCCTGAATATCCAGGTTCCCGAATACATCATTGTAACCAGTATGCCGACAACTGCTCCAATGATGACCCCTACTCCAAGTCCCTCGTATACAGCACCCGAACTGGATGGCTTTGCAGCTACTGTGATATTCTTGAACACAGCGCTGACCGTTGCGTTTGCGTTGTTTATAGTTACTGATCCCGCTGAAAGTGTCACGTTGTAACCGGCGGTTCCGGTTACACTTATATTGTATGTGCCGGATACGAGATATATTTCAACGGAATTTCCTGTCGAGTTGGTGGTTGATCCACTCACG
>JAJZXT010000154.1 GCA_021806355.1 Thermoplasmata archaeon | reverse complement strand
CTATAGCCTTTTTAGCCTCAACACCATTTTTAATATAATCTTCTAAGCTAATCATTTTAATTTGCTCCACAGTTGTTTTTGATATTGGAATGCAACACACACTTAACTCCGTTTCTTCAAATTTGAAATAACTTCATAAGCAGTATCCTGGGTCATGCTATAATTATTCTTTTCTGCATATTTTCGCATTTCCGCTGACCTCAAGGCAAGGGTTTTCTCAGATTTGGAAATCTCTATTATTTTCTCATTAAATTTATTAACGGCCTCAATGAAAAATAAATCTCTGAGTTCTGGTTCAAAACCTCTTGAACCAATCTCAGTTGTTATAAGGGGTACTCCATGTGAAACATAATCATTTATTTTCAAATTCCGTCCTGAACCAAATTCCACTGGGTTAAGCGCCAGTAATGAACAACTGAGTTCTTGACTTTTTTGAACTTCGTTTAATATTCCCATTAGAGTTACATTGGTGGGAAGATCTCTCTTCCTTAGTGCTCTGTACACTGTCTCAACGATCTTAAATTTAAATTGTGGGAGCTCAGTCGCCATTTCAATCAACTTCTTAGCTGCAGTAATGTTGGGAAGGTATGCAGAACCAATGAAAATAAGTTCATTGGAACCAATTCCTTTCCAAGGAATTTCATTCTTTACAAAACCTTCGGGGATTGTTTTAATCTTGGAAATGGGTACCTCAAACTTATTTGCAAATTCACTCGTATCCGATTCGGAAACGGTTAAGACTAGGTCAGCCTGTTGACATAGTTCCTGCTCAAGATCTTTTACGTAACTCTCCCACTTATTGTCAACTCTCAAAACGGACTCAACATTATGGGCATCATAAATCAAGAGTTGGTGGTCGATTTTATCTTTGATCAGTGGATATTGCCATGGTCCCTCCAGGACAATTATATCTGATTTTTCAACCGCATCATTAAGGACCCTCCTATACTTGTTTCGCATAAATGTGCCTTTGGAAATTAGAATCTCCAGAGAGCGGTTCCTTAATAATATGGCATAGCCAGTTAAAATTATTGAACGATACTGGGAAATCATCCCAGAGGACTGATCCTTAAAAATAAGCCCCCCGACAGAAATCACTTGCCGATGTGGCCACCTTTTTAGAAATCTGACGCACCGCAGGGCATATGCACTGCTATATTCTGGTATCAATTTTCCGTGGCATATTTGGAGCAATCCTTTTTCAGTAGTTGCCTTTTCTGTCATTCTAAACCTATTTATCTAATATGATCAGTGTTACGATCCATTATTGATATACAGTAAGTCCTTTTTCTATTTTATAACTCAGATAGATTTCATTCACTACATTGCGAATATATCTTGTCCACCCGGAGCCTAGTGATGTCCCAACCATGTCCCCAATCTTATAGTCTATAAATCCAATTTTCTCAGGTTCCTTTAATAATTTCAGACTTAAATCCGTATCCTCTCCGCCATTGATAAAAGTCTCATCATATACTTTGCTGACCGAGTTGATGTAGTTCTTGCTAAGAATGGCAAATGAACCAGTAAGAAGATGACCTTTTAAGTATCTGTAAGTGAATCTGCTCATCAGACCTGTTAACCCAGTATCAATTGCGTCTATGTACTTCAGACCGAATTTTTTCCATATTTCCTGTCTAGTTTTCCGGAGCCGGTTCGGGTGCAACGTTGAAATGACTGAATAGAGCGAGTTTGGAGTACCAATAAATCTTGGAAAAGAATGATATGAACCTTCTTCTCTGGTGAAAAGTACATTATATTTATCTGGATCAGCTTTTTTTAATTCGCTTAGTAAGATATTGGGGGGATCACTTGGGGTCATATCATCATTTGATATAATTATCCAATTAGGGTTGAATTCCATGGCCTTGGATATACCTATATTCACATTATGGGAGTAATTAAAATAAACATCTTTTGGCTTAACGCTTTCTACGACTATTTGCTGCATACCTTTAAATATTTTGAGAGAACAAGTCTGCGTGCGCGCCGAATTGTAATCTGCAGTAGGGATTACTACCACACTCGTGGTGTCACCCTGAACCTGAATCATGCTAGGTGTACTCTTATGCCTCCCAGACATCCAACCTATGAGGTCGTCTCTATCGGGAAATGAATTATAGAATTTCATGAGATCCTCAACCCCCGGGCTCAAGAAAAGTGTGTTAAGTGGGTCTTTTTCCAGATTCATCTTTAGCATCTTCAGACGTGTCAAAGACCCAGAGGCGGGTTCAGATAACCATGCTTTGACAATACGAATTTTGCTTCAATTAGTTTTTTGTAAACTGAAAGGGTAATCATCTCATCTTTAAATTGAAATTCTGGAGATTTAAATTCCCTTTTCATTTCGTCTATGCCATAGTCTATGTTGTACTTCGGTTTAAATTTCAGCGAATTGTTAATTTTTTGGAAATCTACCCGATATGAACGCCTGTCAGGGTCTCCGTACCATTCGATCTCGGTCCCCTTGACCGAGGTTTTTACCTTCTCTGCAACATCTTTGAGCTTTACGTTGAGTTCATTGGAGCCTGCATTGAATATCTGCCCCGAGACGACTTCGCTTTCTGATTCAAGGCCCGCTATGATTGCGGCAGCCATATCCTTGACATGGATGAATGGCCTGAACTGTTCTCCATCCCTCATCAATCTGAGTTTTCCAGTTTTCACGGCGTGATATACCATTGCATTAATCGCAATATCGAGCCTAAGTCTCTTCGAAAAACCAAAAGCAGTAGCAAATCTCAATGCCATGGGGGCAAAACCGTCACCAGCTATGGCAAGATTATCTTTCTCAACTGCCTTATTTGCCTCCGCATAAGCTGTAAGTGGGTTAGGTTCGGAGGTTTCATTGGCAATGTCTTCCCTGAAACCATAAATGCTGCACGAAGATGCGACTATGTATCTTTTCGCATTAAGTTTCTTTGCAAGTCTGGCTACCCTGACTCTCCCAATGTAGTTTATGTCCCAGGTTTTAATGGGGTCAAGGTCCCCAGAAGGATCATTAGAGAGGGCTGCAAGATCCACTACAGAATCTATTCCACGCATTTCAATAGGATCAAAATACCTGATATCGTCTTTAAGAATCTTCACACCCATATCTTCGTATTCCTTTTTCACGTCGTCGTAGGTGAGGAAATCTCTGTCCAATGCCAAAACATTGTAACCTTTCTTGGCAAGCTCGGGAACAAGAATCCGGCCAATATATCCAGTTCCGCCTGTGACCATTACCTTCATAGCCAAGGTATTGGTAATCCAATAATAAATAGTTTCAAGTCAAACCTATCAGAGATAAACTCCAGACGAACTCTCCCAAACAACATCCTTTTCAGATAAAAGCGGCTCAATTACAGGCCAAGCAATGTTTATGTATGGGTCATTCCACTTGATCCCACTCTCTGCTTCCTTGTTGTATTCTGTTGTGACTTTATAGTGGACGATCGACTCTTCAAGTGCAAGGAATCCGTGAGCAAAGCCAGGAGGAACCCAAAGGAGGCAATGATTCTCATCACTAAGCTCCCTTGTAACGTATTTTCCATAGAATTTGGACCCCTTTCTAAGGTCAACGGCGACATCCAGGATTTTTCCGAACATTACTCCTACAAGTTTTCCCTGGGCATAAGGTGATTTCTGAAAATGTAAGCCTCTAAGGACATTCTTCTGTGATTTTGAAACATTATCCTGAACAAAGTCAGTCTGTATACCAAATCTCTGGAATTCTGATCTTTTAAAAGTTTCTTTGAAGAATCCTCTACCGTCACCAAAAGCTCTGGCCTGAACCAATACCACATCTGGAATTTCTGTTCTTGTAAATGTGAAAGGCATCAGTCAGCAATATTCAGGAAACATATATGGCTTTAGATATTCAGTAGCAAATCGAGATTTCGGTCAAAGTCCATGAAGGAGTCACCAATCAGCCTTTTGGCAAGAGAACAATCAAGAGAAGAATCAAAGGGCCTTTTTGCAGCCCATGTCATCGAAGACTGATCCAGTTCATGGATACCTGAATTGGGCACATTCATTCTTTCTGCTATCTCGACAGCTAAATCGTACCTGGACACTCTCTGTCCTGCGACGTTCACTATTCCGGTCCTTCTCAGGTCGATAAGGTCCAAAATAGCTTCTGCTAGGAGTTTAGCATGAATGGGTGAATAAAAGGATTTGACGGCCTTGACTTCTTTGTTTTCCTTCAGTTGGTTTACCACAAATCTCGGATAGTTTCCTTTGTATCCAAAAACGCCTGATGTTCTGACCACTAGTGAGTCATCATATGATAGTGCGGCGCAGTCCCCCAGTAGTTTGCTAAGCCCATAATAGTTAATCGGGTTTGGGACAGAATTCTCCCCGTACATACCTGTAAAACCATCAAATACGTAGTCCGTCGATATATGCACAACATATGAATTCACAACCCGGGCGGCTCGGACAATATGTTTCACCGACTCTGAATTTATTGCAAGAGCCCTGGGTCTCTCCGTTTCACATAAATCAACATTTGTAAGCGCCACAGCATTGACGATGACTTCAGGTCTGGTCTTGAGTATGATGTCCTCAAGTTTGACATAATCAGTTATTTCCACAGATGATGTACCTGTGTTGCTCGAATGATGGATTCCAAGTGCATCTGGAAACAATTTGCAAATTTCTGATCCAGCCTGCCCACCAGCTCCGAAAACAAGCATATTCTTTTTCAGTTCATTTCCTGTCAAATTTAATACCTCCCTATATGTAAATTGATGTGCCCTCTCCAGTAATCATTCTTGAACCGGCGGGCTTCTCGTTATTCCTCTTGATTGTGCATTTAAATCCAATTATAGAGCCATTCAAATTTGAATCTGACACTGTGGAAGAATCCAGTACAATTGAGTTAGTCAACTCTGAACCAGAAATATGGCAGGCTCCGCCAATGGATGTGTATGAGCCGATGAAGGAATTCTCCACTACTGTTCCATCGCCTATATAAACCGGGCCTCTAACAGTGGAATTAGTTATTTTTGAGTCTTTTCCTAGAAACACACGCCCTTCAATCTTTGAAGCCTCCACTGTGCCTTTAGTGTCATAATCTGTAGAGAAATCAAGGATCCTCATGTTTGCAGAAAGCATATCTTCAGGGGTCCCCGTATCTTTCCACCATCCATCTACTTCCGAAAAGCCAATAGTCTTTCCCTCTATGATGATTTTCTCTATCGCTTCAGTTATTTCCAATTCTTTTCTCTTGCTGGGCTTTAGGGATTCTATGATGTCAAAAATATGTGGGCTAAAAGAATAAACTCCAACTAATGCCAAGTCAGAAAGGAATTCTTTCGGTTTCTCGACAAGTTTCACTATCTTGTTTCCGTCCACAACTGCAATGCCATAGCGAGATGGCTCATCCACCTTTGCTAACAAGACCGCAGACTCATCAGTTGAGTTAACCAGGACTTCAAGCCCGTGCTGGACAATATTATCTCCAAGGTGAACAACGAATCTGTCTCCATCAACAAATTCCTTGCACCTGTAAATGGCCTCTGCCAGCCCTCTTGCCTCCCCTTGGTAAATATATGTAAAATGAGCGCCCAATGAACTGCCATCCCCATAGTACTCCACAACCTTCTCAGGATAATTGTTGCCCAGAACTATGGCTATATCCGTTATTCCGTAACGAATGAGATTTTCAATGCCCCACTGTGAAATTGGCTTTCCACCGACCTTAATTAGTTGTTTTGGACCTGTATGAGTGAGGGGGCGCAGTCTCGTACCCTTGCCACCGTGCAGAATAATCCCTTTCATCTGTTAAAGTAATTTTGTACATTTATAATAGATTTAGCCAACATATGAACTAAGCTATAATATGCTTAGTAGTCAATATAATTACTTGATATTTCCTTCCATGTACTAAGTTTTTTCTGTCCCATTCTTACAAGCTCCATCCTTAATTCCTCATGCTGGATCAATTTATTCAATTCACTTGAAACCTTGGTTGAATCTTGTCCATCCACTGCTATCGCCCCTGAAAGCCTAGAACCGCAACCAGCATGGGATGTTAGCACCGGTATCCCACAGGCTATGGCCTCCAGCCTGGCAATGCCGAAACTTTCCCTTCTGGACAAAGAGATATAAATTGAGGCTTCTTCGTAGTATTCCTTTATGGAAGTCGATTCCTTCTCCCCAAGGAACCTTAAACAATTCTCCAGGCCTAATGATAAAATGAGTTGTTGCAATCTGTGGAAGTATTCCGCATTTCTCACAGGGCCTATTATGTCAAATTTCCATCCCTTTACGGCACCTCCGGCTTCAAAAAAACTTCTTATTGAATCCTCTATGCCTTTGAACTCGTCAATGACGGATGTGGTCACAATCAATTTCTTTCGCTTACCGTTGCTGTAGGGTTTGGTTGGAAAATAGTCTCTGCTGACCGTATTGGGAACCATTGTCAATTTCTGGCGGACAAAAGGATAGTTCATTATCTTTTCAAACGCGCAATCTGTCTCAATTGTAAGCTTGTCAAAGACCAGGGCGGACAATAGTATGAAAGACAGATAGGATATTCTCCCAAAAAGTGGAAAGTATTCAAGGTCGCCATCCCAGTCCAATTTTAATGAAATCTTTGGGTGCACTTCACTCTTTTTTAAGAATGAAGCCAATTTTACCAGTATTGCAACTAAAGTGCTGGGGGAGTAATTACCATGGAATAAGGCATATTTCGGGGCCACTTTCTTGAATGCCTTGAACGCATTCCATGTCTCTTTGAGAGCTCCTTTTAATCCCCTGTCATCCTCGTTTCGTGAAGTAATCCCTGTCTCTATGATATGACAGCCTATTTGGTCTTCAATGGACTTTTTGCCCATCAAAATGGAAGGCTCATACCCCATTTCAGCCAGAATAAGTGGGATTTCGACAATAGGTCTCTTCAAATGAATTTTCTCAAAGTAAAGGTATGGTACATAGTAAAGGAATCTTGGGCGATTGAACTTTCCTTTGTCCGTCATAATCGCTCCATCCTAGTGTTGATCATATGTGTGACCTTAAATCTGCTTGCCAACATTACTTTGGAATTATATAATTATTAGGTGTGATTGCCCCTATGGTCTCTGGCCAAACTTAAAGTTGTCCTCAAAGTCTTTGAAAAAGCCATCATGTAAACCCATCAAAGCAACTACGGGAAGCTTTGCATTATCCCTTATCTTCAAAGCTAAAAGTCTTTGCCCTATTTGCCTGAGGGCCTGGTAGAGGTAAAATTTCATGCTTATCTTTCCCTCCCTTAACAGAATGGTAGAGTTTCTGATAAGGAGATAAAGTCTCCAATCGCTTTCCACACTTATGTTTCTACCGAACCTGTTCACGGTAATGCCCAGTTCGTGATCTAATGTCTTTGCTTTGGTGGAAATTATTTCTTTCCCTTTTCTAATGATCTCGTATGAAAAATCCAAGTCTACCTGATCCAGGAAAAGCTCCTCACGGTACTTGAGACCTTCTTTAAAAAGTCCAGTTTCAATGACCATTCCGCTAATTATTCCATAATTAATGGGGTTCAGGTCTCTTGATGACTCAGAAAGTCCTGTATGCGACAGAGACAATGCGCCAAACCTGTTTCCAAGGATGGAAATTCCCTGGTTAAGGTAGTCTTCCAGTTCGTCCCTGGATATTCTGATAACAGAGTCCTGATCTAATGTCAAGACAAAATCCGGTTCTTCTTCAGATAGGCACTTCTTTAGGCCAGCATTAAGGGCTGCTGCTATTCCATAATTTCTCTCTAGGTTCAGAAATTCAAGCTTCTTACTCTTAATTAAATCAAAACCCGCCTTCCTTATTTCCTCGAAATTAACAGAGTTGTTATCTATGATAATAACTGTATCAGAAGCAATAGAGGCCGCGGAGAGCACCTTGCCAAATCTTTGGATATCGGGATTATATGTAACCACCAGCGTACTTATATGTTTCAATATAACACTACTCCATCAGGCTCCTCATTTCTCTTCTCTGGCATATTGTAGTACGGCTGAAACATGAAGGCGTGGGACTATCCTCTGGTGCGGACATTTTTGTATTTTTCGGCAAATATGGCCATGTCCTTTGCCCTTTGATCCAGCCTGTAGCTTTCTTCATTCTTTTCATTTGGGTTTAGGTTGAAACTCACGTGGTTCAGATGAGTTACGTTCCAATCCTTGGAGGTCATCCCATTGACTCCTTTCAGATAAAGTCTGATTGCTAGTTCGCCATCTTGCCTGTGCTTTAGAAAGTCCTCATCGAATTTGTCTTTCTCTAGAATTTCTGCCTTGAATATGGAAAAAGGCTGAACCTGGACCGCGTATCTGCCAATAGGAAACACTTTCTGGGACACTATTGGATACCTTGAACTGCTTATATATTTTTTAGCAGCCCTTCTCTGCCTAAGAACGTAAAAGGGTGCCCTTCCTGCAACGGCAGCACTCATGACATCCACCAGCAGGGACCTTGAAAGGTGAACGGCGTGAAATTTCCCATTGAGGTAGGGACAAACGTAACCATACTTCTCCTCCTTCAGTGTATTGATCATGCCTTCAAAACCAATTATTGTATGAAGGTCATCGTTACTGAGAATTATGAACTTCACACTCTCTCTCTTCAAAGCAAATTCAATACCTCTATTCATGCTCTTTGAAAAATTGAAACCCGGACCGGAATCTTCAATGCATATCCAGTCTGAACCCAAAGATTCCAGTTCCGACAGGAGACGCTGAGTCATGGGCTGCTTATGGTTAATGGTCGGAATTACTGCTGTGATCTCCTTTCCAGTGCAATGGTCGACTATATTCATCTATTACTCCCATGTTCAAACATAAATTATTGCTTCCAATATGATACTTTCTGAACTATTCTCCAGAATAATGCAACCTGAGACTTCAATTCCCGTTTATAGCATTCTGGAATTGTTTTGCAGTGTTGTCCCAAGTCAAATTCTTGACGGTGTTGAATGCCTGTCCAGTCAACCTCAAGCAGAGTTCATTATCCGAAAGCAATCTGATTATGGCATCCGCTAGAGCCCTAGAATCCGCAGGAGGAACAACCAAACAGTTCAAATTGTCAAAACAATAATCTTCTGTTCCATACCTGGTTGTGACCAGGGGAGCTCCACATGCCATAGCTTCAATGGGAGGGGACGGGGAGCTTTCAAACAATGAAGGAGTTACCACGACGTCTGCATCGGAGTATATAATCGCCAATTCGTCATCTGAAGGTTTCACCATATACTCTATGGGCAAACTCGAAGAATCCTTTATGGAAGGCTCATTTCCATACAGAACCAACTGGACGGTGGGAATTTCCTTCTGGACCATTTCGACAGCCTCCAGTAGATATTTCAACCCTTTTATTGGCAGACTCTTTCCAAGTGAAACAATTTTTCTTAAGGGGCTTCCATTCCTTTTGCTTCTGGGATAATAGGTTTTAAGGTCACTGCCGGGTATTACCACAAGTCCTTTCTTTCCAATGTTTTCAGATAGCTGTTTGTTCGCCCAGGAAGAACTTACGATCCAGTTGAATGGGAAATAATAGGTTTGCTTGACTCTCTCCTTTTGTATACTATCCTGGAAGAAAACCGGCTCGTAATGCTGAACGTAATAATACTTCCTTGCCGATGGTGATGGATATGCCTGGACAGCAAATGCAGTTTCGTAATAAGTTGCTATTACGACATCAGAGTCACCCGGGATATTATTTGTCAAAAGCTTATGCTTTGTGATCTCCGCACCAGGGATAAATCGTGCAAGGAATCCCTGCAATAACTGAAGAATTGTAACAGTCTTCCCTTTCCAGCGTATTTTTGACAGCCGCTCCTCAGGATAAATGAATCCAAGAGTAGACTGGAAAGAAAACCATCCGTGGTTTGAAAGACCAGCGGAAACCACAGTCACTCTGTTACCATTCAGGGCAAGACGATCTGCAACCTGGAAGATTGCGTTGTTGCCGCCAGTCCTGTCCGTACCCCACATCACGAAGCAAATATTCATCTATTCATACCTTCAATTTGAAAGAACATTATAATTATTCTGGGTCTCCAGCCTCTTGTACTCCTGGATTCTTTAATTATGGTTGCTTTATGACTCAACTCTCGAAAAGAGCCCTTACGGCCTCGATTACTTTGTCAGTGTTCCAGTAATGCCAGGAACCCCATCTTCCAACACTTTTGATTCCCACAGAATCAAGGTATTCCATAATGGATGCCCTTATCTCATTATGTCCTTTCATGTATACCGGGTAGCCGTATTCGTGCACCCATGCCCTGGAATGTATTATCGCCGACTTACCTTTGATGATGCCTATTTTGAGCAGCCCATCCGCTGCCATCTCAATCAGTTCAGGGAGGTCAAAGGGCTTGCCTTGAGGTATAGTTACTTCTACTATCAGATTTGATTTTCCAACCGGTGAGCCTGAAACAAGATTGCTCATCCATGTGTATCTGTGGAAAACAACATCATCTTGGGGTACATAAAGGGCAATTCGATCCGGCGCAGGCTGATTTAAAGCGAAGCCTATAACGATGACCTTGTTGTGCGTCAGTTTGCTTGCAGATTCAATCATCTCGGTCGGGGCATCCATAATTATAAGCAATTCTTCCAGGGGGAGCGTACTGATTATCCTGTCAAATTCCTTTTCCCCATTCAAAACCCACTTTCCTGTCCCTTTTCTCTCTAAACTATTGGCAGCAAAGTTGGGTATGAGTCTGGAGCCTTCAGCCTTCACCTTCTCCAGCAGAGCATCGTACAGTGATTGTATGCCCCCTATTTTGGGATAATAGAAATATGCCTGCTCCTTGTAGCCAACGGTTGGCAAACCTGAGACGGAAAAGACTATGTCCTGAAGTTCAGGGAGTGGTAGCCTGCCCGGGGTGAAGACCCAGCTGGCATCAAAATCCTTCAGGTCCCTTTTCCAAATCTTTCTGTTATAGGGTTCAAGGTAACGTCTCCCCATTTCCGAACCAAAAATTCCATAAATCCAGTCATAGAAGGAGTTCGGAATCCAACCTTTGTCTAGCTTCAGCTTGAACAGATTCTCTATAATGCCCAGGCCAATCTTCGCCCTGTCTTCAGCAGGCATCATATATATCCCGTTTTCAAAGGGATAAGGAATAAGATTGCCTTCAAAATGGATAAAATTCTTTCTTTCCATCTGCTTCCAGTTGTTCCCGAGGATGTTGAGCAGCAACTCAAGTGTGGCTTTGTTCTTGCTGAATAGGATATGCGGCCCTCCGATGTCATAAGTGAAACCGTCAATGGTTTCTGATCTCAGAAGGCCGCCTAGGTTTCCCGGACTGCTTTTCTCAAGAATCTCGATCTCCGCATGGCTATCTCTTCTTCTAATTTCGAAGGCAGACAGCAACCCCGCCCATCCGCCCCCTATGATGCCATACCTCACCATTGGGTGCCAATTGATTGGATTTATAATTAAGTACCGCCATGGAAACTGTCATTGCATTATAACAGCTACCTGCTCGGCTTTCTTATTGTAACCTATGTATCTGTAATCCTTCCCTGTGTTGGAAATGAATTCCTGGAAAGCTTTGAACTCGTGCATCCTCCAACCAGGATAATTGTAGAATTCATCAAATAGTATCACTGTCCCGGGAACGACATTTTCACCAAGATGCCTGAAAACATCAACGGTGGAGGAATATAGGTCGCAATCGACATGGAGGAATGCGACTGGCGTATGACCAATCTGCGCCTTGAAATCAGGGAGTGTGCCAGAAAAAAGGCCAACGTGCAAACTGACATTCTCCGCAACCTTTGGCAGATTCTGCCCCACTTTGAAATGCCCTCTACTGTGAAATCTGTTCCAATCCTCAGGTAAGCCCGAGAAGGAGTCAAACCCATGGATCTTTGCCCTAGTGTTTCTAGCGATGTGGTTGATGCTCTCGCCTTTGAATACACCAAACTCAGCCCAGATTCCATTTAACGGTACGAGTGACATTGCGTAGTCCATAAGCGGAAATCTCTTCAGGTCCGGTGTTCCTGAGAGATGTGACTGGGCAAATTCTGTTGCTGAAATTATGTCAGCTTTCTCTTCTTCGGTGAAAAATCCGAATCTCTTCTGCGCTTCCAATCGCTCGTATTCTTCGTAGTGTTGAATTCTGTTTGATTTGGAAAAAAGCTCAGACAGTATGAAGCTTGGTGTGATTTCATAATATTCGGAATTCCTATATTTTATCAAGTTGTCAATACCCCATCTAATGTGTTTGATGACCTCGTTTCCGGATATCACAAACAATTTACATTTCCGGTCTATTTAAGAGATATTTACATATATTCTGCCATCTATTTGTGTAGGTAATGGGCAATCAAGCCTATCATTGCCCCAGTGTAACACTCTAATTTTCTGAATAATGGATATTTTACAAGTTCTGACAGTAGTAAGATCCTTACAGTTTGTAATGATATTATCATTACTTTGACCTAAACCAGAAAGATTACAAGGGCGAGATATTCCTCCCCATTCCGGGATATTCCAAGATGAGGACGATCGATCACAGGTGTGAACTGTCTTATGCAGAAACGGAGAGAATCCTTTCTGGGACAAGGGAAGTTATCTACAGCAACGTGTCGCATGCGTCGGTGGAACTCACAATGGAGCAGAAATCATTTCTGGAAAAGCTTTCAATGGAATTGCAGTGATAATAAGTGACAAAGATGTGGTCGAGGAATACTCATGCAATAAGGGAATTGGAAGGGCCTATGAGGATATATAGGAGAATGTTGGAAGAACATTTTTCATAGAAGGGGTTAACGGAACCCTCATAAGTTACACTTTGGCCTATTGACAAGCCCGTAGATAATAGCTGTTGCAATAATGGCCCTTAAAGACAATTATATGGATAAGCTTTTACAATGGAAACCAATAATACTGTGCACATGTCAAAAGAAAGGGTCCTGCACGTTTATTCCGACGCTAGGAAAAAGGATCAAGAGGAGACTTGGAATGCACTTTCTATTATCGAATCTCAATTTAAGGTGGAGCATGTGCATGTCCTCGGAGACAGTGATTATGGTGATATAATCAAGAGAAACTGGGGGAGAGGGCATAATCTCATACTGGTTGAACAGGACATCGTTCCCGCGCCAGACCAGATAAGGGAATTACTTTCGTGCAGAGGTAATCTTTGTGCATTTCCATATCTGATCAAATCAGACATTCCCAACAGATACTCTGTTTTTAATTTCCAGAGAGGAGAAAGGCCCGATAACTGGAAGACCTTCGATAACTCCAGATATATAGGAAATATCCCCATTGAGAAGAGACCAAAGTATTGCGGATTATCCGGATTTGGATTAACGAAGATTAGCATTAAAGCTCAGGAGAAGTTCAATTTTCCAAAACTGTATAATCTTGGGAGATGGGACATAATCGACTCATGGCTCTCCCTGAATCTGTACGAGAGGGTCAGAAGGAACCGGATATTCCACTTACACTACCCGCCTGTGAAACACAACCACTACAGCGACATACCTAATCCAGAGCCTGAACCACCAGGTACGCTCCTTGTATTCTGATACTTTCAGACTAAAGCTGCTTAACGTCTGTGTAGGTCAATGGTCTGAGTCTTGTTCCATTTCCGCCGTGGAGGATAGCACCCTTCATTTTACTTTTGATTTCCTGTTGTCCAGATCACTCGTTTACTACCCACCTGTAGATCTTATCAACCTTGTCTTTCAGGTCTTCCATATCCCTAGCGATTTTTGGGATGTTATCAGAGTAAATTTTCTCTATTTTCTCAAGGTTATCGACCTTTTTAAGGAGGTAGTCAACCCGTTCCCTCAAAGCATCCGGGCTCAGGGTTGTGAAAGGCTGGTTGAAATTCTTTTGCTCGGCGGTCAAAGCGGGAGTATCTTCCTTCCTGTACTTGTCCATGATATTTTCATCTGCAATCTCATAATCCCTCGCAGAAACATAATGTGAAAATATATAGTCGGAAAGCTTCAGGCCCCTGGACATTGCTATATGGCACTCTTC
>JAJZXT010000198.1 GCA_021806355.1 Thermoplasmata archaeon | reverse complement strand
CAGCGGACAGATCAATATCCTGCGAGAAATAGTAACCTTTTCGCTCGCTTTCATCCCCTATCTTGCGAAAGGGAAATTCCCGCTCGCAAATGTTAAAAAGTATTAATATTGAAATTCCATTTCACAAAAACAGTGTTTGCAAGAAAATCTCCGGTACTTGTTTTCCAGACCCTCATTTCGGCGATATTGGGTTACGTTTCACTATTTTTCATAACAAGGTATATAGGTCCATTATATTGGGGATATCTATCTTATGCAATTGCCTTTGCTGGCTTATATACAATAATAATTGATCTTGGTTTCTCAACTGCGCATGTCAAAATTTTATCGTCAGGAGAGGATAAAGGAAAAGCTCTCGGAACATTTCTGGCTATTAGGGGAATATTAAATGCCATCTATGTTTTTGCAGTCATAGGAACACTTCTAACATGGGTTTATGTGCTTCACAGGGGTTTTTATAACCCGATAGAGTTCTGGGTAATTCTTGCCATTTTGCCATATTATGCAATAGCAAATATGATCCCGATATTTTCCACTTATTACTCTGTCACATACCAATCGAGCAAGATGGCAATCCCGCCATTAATTGAGGCCATCCTCAGAAATTCAATATTTATTTTCATTGGTGTATTATATTATTTCGGAAATGACGGGAATCTAGGGAATGAAATATCTGTCGTGCTGGCTCTGGTCTATGGATTGACCTATAGTATTTTTATTATCATCTCATATATGCTCGGTAGGCCATGGAAAATTTCGAGGCCAAACATTGTACTCTTCAAGAAATATATATCTATAGCCCTTCCACTGGCACTTGCAACAAGCATTGCAATTATAAATGGCAATATTGATAAGGTATTGATCCAATTTTTCTGGGGAACTATTGCTACTGGAGCATTTTTTGCGAACCAGAAACTTACATCCGCCATGATCGCCATTTCTGCTTCGGTTTATGTCTTTTTCATACCACTTCTCACTTCATCCAGACACAAATCGGCGGTAGAATTCAACGACCAGGTGCATGAATATGAGAGAATAATATCGCTGGTGACTTTGCCAATCGCAATAAGCATGATTTGGATGGCTCCATTTATCCTCAACCTGTTTAACAGTATATTTATTCAGTACTCAATGTCCCTTTCTATTCTTGCGATAGGAACCTATTTTTCTGTGCTGACGAGCCCTTTCACATCTGCAATCATTTCCCAGAGCAAACAGAGATTTATCGCCCTGATAGGAGCAACTTCTGTGTGCGTAAATATAGTTGCAAATCTCATCCTTATCCCCACACAGATCTTTGGAGTAAAGCTGCTTGGCCTTGGAGTTACTGGCGCTTCAATAGGATTTCTTCTTGGAACACTCTTTGCATACATCGCCTTCAAGGAATATTACAGGAAGATCAATGGTGTGAGGACATCATCAAAATTCTATCTTCAGATAGTTCCGGCAATAGTCCAATCGCTTTTCCTGATTGCAGCCTATGAATATGTCCAGCCCTATGATATTTTAAAATTGTTCCCGGTAGTGGTTCTGAGCTTGCTTATTTTTCTTATAATTTCCATTGCCTTAAAGGAAATTGGGTTTGATGAAATTAGGGAAATATTCGTTGGATTAAAAATGCTGAAAGAAAAAGAAGAGAAGAAATAAAAATCAATTCATGAACTCTTTGCCAATTGTTTCCCTGGCAATGATCATTTTCATGATTTCCCTGGATCCTTCAGCCAGCTGGAAAGACCTTATTCCTCTAAGCGCCCATTCTTCCGGGCAGTCCTTCGAATAACCATACGCTCCCTGCCACTGAAGAGCCTCGTTAATTGCGTCGAAAGCCCATGTGGTAGAGAGAAGCTTTGCTTTTGCTATTTCCTTGCTTACCCTGAATCTGTCATACTTTCCAAACCTTTGCTCTTGATCATAGAACCACAATGCACGATATCCAAGATCAAGCGCAGTTTCCATTCTTGCAGTATGCTCTGCTACAGCAAACTGGAGTCCCTGGAACCTCACGATTTCCTTGCCAAATGCAACACGGTTCTTCATGTATTCAACCCCCCTGCCTATTGATTCCAAGGCTGCCCCTCCACTGATAACCGATATAATTGCCCTTGCAAACTCAAATCCTTCGTGAATGATGTTGAACCCTTTATCCAGTGTGCCTATGAGGTTCTCCTCCGGTATATCATAATCCTTGATCTTGAATGCCCCCCACGAAGATCCTTCTCTTCCCATTTCCTCCAGGAACGTCACATCCATGTGCTCCTTGCTGTAAGGCATGAAAAATAATGAAACGCCCCTTGCCCCCTTATCAGGGCTGGTCTTTGCAACCGTAACAAAACCTCCGCCATTGTCCATGATATTCTTCATAAGGCTGATATAGCTTTTTTCCCCGTTTATGGTGAAATTGCTGCCATTCCTCTTTGCCGAAGTAACCATTGACGCGACATCTGAACCGAAATTAGGCTCTGTAGAGGCTATTCCGACGAAATTTTCGCCTCTTGCAACCTTTGGTAGGTACTTTTCCTTCAGGCTTTCTGTGCCGTATTTGGAAACTAGGTATGCCCATGCATTATTTACCAGAAACATTACGGGTATTGAAACGGTGGGATCTGCCCTCCCTATTTCTTCAGCAATGATACCGACACTGACTGCATCCCTGTTGCTTCCTCCATATTCTTCCGGTATTGTCAAACCAAAAAAGCCTTGCTTTGCCATCTTTTTAATAAGTTCCGGATCAATATTTCTCTGTTTGATCATTCCCCTAATTCTGGGAGAGATTTCCTTCTTACAAAACGCCCTTGCAGATTCCCTGATAATTTCCTGCTCTTCACTGAAAGTAAAATCAAGCATGGAACTACATATTAGAGTAATATAGAAATTTAAGTATTTGATGTTTTGATAAAAGAGTGTTAAAATTAGGGTGATCTACTCACATTTTGATTGATAAATTATTTGGTAAAAAGGGCAAACGCGCCATCATGGGAAAAACCTCCACCTCACGAGGATGCCAACGTTATAGGTACATCCTCTATTGCCTTGAAATCGATGAATCTCTTTGATGGATCCTTGCATAGGAGTGTTACCCTGCTGTCCCTTCTTTCGGATGTGAAATCATAGCCAAGGCGCGAAGCGAGCTCCCTTGAGAATTCCACTATGTAATCGTGGGAAGGCATGTTGTCCTGCGTCAACCTGGTGATCGACTGCCCAACGTGAACATAACCCTTTGATTCTATATAATCCGGGTCTGCGATACTATCCATTCTGGCATATTCATCAATAAAGGGCATGTTTACGTCTTTAACAAGCGTATGCCTTATGACCTTTCTTGTGTCCAGCGATGGTAGTAACTCCAGAGTTTTGTTGAAATTCTCCCATGCATTGCCTATGGCTGGGTTCAGCACCTCGTTAAAAATTTCCTTGGTAGGGCCTGCGGTTGTGACATAAAGCTGCGTTGGCAAAGGATTCAGTTTTTCGAGTACCATGGGAAGGGTACCGTTAGTGACGAGAAATGTTGATATCCCCCTTCTCCCCGCCAGCTCTATAAATTCCCCAAGCCTTGTATAAAGTGTGGGTTCACCAGTAAGCGAGATTGCGAGATGCTTTGGAGTCGATGCCTCCTTCCACATTTCCGGAGTAACCTTAGGGTTTCCCTTCAACCCCGATATGAGTTTCATATGGGCTTTGATGCTTTCCTCAAGTATGAATTCAGGATCATCCTCATATGAGATTTTCATGCTGTCAAATCCCTGGAATCTCCAGCAGAATGAACAATTCTCTGTACATGAATTGAGGGCAGGCGTCATTTGAACACACTGGTGCGAGTTGATGCCATAAAACGTACCTTTATAACAAGAGGCACCGCCCGTCATCTGGCTCTTTGTCCAGTGGCATACCTTTACCGCGGAATGCTCCCCGACAAGAGCATAATGTTGTTTCTTGTAAATTTCAGCATATTTATTTGCCACATTACTTTAGAAATACCGTTTATATAACATTTCTGTAATTGCAATGATTTCTAATGGATAATTATTCTAATAATAAATAATCCACAGCGGGATTACTTTGCCAACACACTAATAGGACATGGCAAATATCTTAACCTTCTCCTTTCATGACGAATATAAAATCAATCCAGGAAGGTTCGCATAATGAAAGTTTTTGGAGTAACTTCACCATATACCGGGTCAGGAAAGACAACGATTACCCTTGCAATGCTATCCGCCATGAAGAATTCCACCTCTGCAAAAATTGGCCCCGATTATATCGATAAGGACATACATTTTGCTGTAAACAATAATATGCCCTATAACCTTGACAGATGGATTCAGGGAAACAGGTACAGGGAAATCTTTTTTTCGTCCTTAAGGGGATTTGATTATGCTGTTATTGAAGGTGTCATGGGACTCTATGATTCAGGGTCCCCGATCAAACTCAGCACAATGTATTATTTCACAAAAATGAAGATCCCGTACATCCTCGTTGTTGATGCCTACAAGGTAGCAGAATCCGGTTATTACATTGCGAGATCATTTATAGGAAAATTATGCATAGGAGTTATAATCAACAACTATGCAGGCTTGAGACATTTGGAGATGGTTTCAAAGCCATTTGTAGAGCATGGTATCAGGATAATAGGTTCTATCCCCCATGATGATGATTTCTCACTACCAGAAAGGCACCTTGGCATATCCACGGATACTTCTCCCGATAAAATTAAGAGCATTGCTGCAAAGGTTGCAAAGCATATCGAACTTGATTTTCTTGATGATTTGCCGGAAATATACCCGGATCCAGATGACGCTGAAAATCCAAGCTTTGAAAATAGCAAAAATAACATCTGGGTTGCAAAGGACAGCGCTTTCAGTTTCTATTATGAGGATTCAATGGTTGCCCTTAGAAAATTAGGAAAGGTTTCTTTCTTTTCCCCTCTCAAGAATGAGGAACCGATAGATGCGGACATGATTTATCTTGGAGGCGGTTACCCTGAATTATATATAGAGGAGCTTTCCAGAAATCATAAGACAAAGAACGCTATCAAAAATTTTGCTGAATCCGGGAAAATAGTTCTTGGAGAATGCGGAGGGTTGATGTATATGGAGTCCGAGATATCCAAACGGAATGGTAAACGTCCTATGCTTGGTATATTTGAGGGCTTGGTTGAGAAGAACAGTAAACTCACCATCGGCTATACCCAAATGAAAGTTGTTAATGAGAATCCCGTCTTCAAGATAAATGAAATTGTGAGAGGACATGAATTCCATTATAGCTCTATAAAAGACGCCGGAAAGAAATGCCTTAGAATGGAAATAGGCAGGGGAATCGATGGGATGGATGGATTGACGCACCTCAATTCATTTGGCTCATATTCACATTTTTCTCTTTTCCGCTACAGGAAAAGAATTGGGAGGGCACTGGATAAAATCAAAAAATAATGAGGAAACATTAAATCTTATTCAATAATTGAACATAATGAAATTTGGAATTGTCAGCTTAGGAAACCATGCATTGAACAGAATTGTGCCGGCTATACTTTCATCGGGAAATACCATTGGAGGTGTTTATAGCACAAACCAGAAAAAAGCTACAGAATTTTCAAAAAAATACGATTGCAACCAGCACGGTGTTCTTGAGGAACTGCTTAAAGATGAGATTGATGCGGTTTACATCAGTTCCCCAAATTTTCTTCATTACGACTATTCAATGGCCGCTTTCCGCCATGGAAAGCATGTTTTGCTGGAGAAACCAATGACCCTTACGGTTGAACATGCAGAAGAACTTATTAAAACGTCATCTGAAATGAATTTGAAACTTGGCATAGGATTCCACATGAGGTTTCATCCCGCCACAGACATGATAAAGAAAAAACTGGATGATGGTTCAATTGGAGATATCTCTTATGCGGAGGCATCGTGGGGCTCATATTCCCAGGGTTCAAGGACAGAACCAGAAAGAAATTGGTGGAGTGATGATAGCAAGGCAGGAGGTGGTTCCATAATGGGCACAGGTGTGCATCTCCTTGATTTCATGAACTACATTTTTGGAAGAGCTCCAGATGAGGTAATGGGCATTAAATCTCCTTCCGAGGAAATTATTGATGAAACCAGGGTAGTTCTCCTGAGATTTGGTAACGCTCTGGCAACCATAAATTCATCAAGGAAATATTACCACGCAGACAATAGCCTCAGAATTTTTGGAACGCATGGAACAATTGAGGCAAGGGACATATTTAGCACAGTTGTTTCCGGGGAATTGCTGATTAGCGGAAAACCTGTGACAGAATTCCATGGAGGAGAGAATATGTATGAAATGGAGATTAAGGCGTTTGTAGATCTGGTGAATGGAAGAAGCACAAGAATTGCAAAAGGAATCGACGGATTAGCTGTTGTTAAGGAGACTTTAGCATCAACGAAATAACACCAGAAACTTGCCTTTCCGCTGCTTATTGAAGAGAATTTTTTGTTTCATTTGATATTTCAAGCCTATCCCACTAGCTTCCCTAAAATCACACAAACAATTATTTCTGGCCAACTTTACACCTAGCTAAAAACAACTTCAGTTATAATAATCAATTGAGTTTTGCGGAAGAGGAGAAAAGATAATAATTCAAATGGATGATATTTTCTTTATGTTCTCCTCTTGTTAATTAGAACTATTGATACACTTGCTAATACGATTGCAGCAACCACCACTTCAATTATCGTGTAAAGATTGGAATATGAAGGCTGCTGGGGAGGTGGTGGTGTTATTGTGTAGTTGACACATCCAAGAACGGACACTGTGCCCGAGCGACTGCTGACATACACATACCCGTTGGAACTATCGAACGCCGCTCCAATCGGTTGTGGTCCTACCCTGATTGTCTCTACTACAACGTTAGTTGAACCATTTATGACAGATACATTTTTGGACGCATAATTAGTGACATACACATTTCCATTTGAGCTGTCGAATGCTGCTCTAGCTGGACATAATC
This sequence comes from Thermoplasmata archaeon, assembly GCA_021806355.1. Classification (GTDB taxonomy): domain Archaea; phylum Thermoplasmatota; class Thermoplasmata; order Thermoplasmatales; family Thermoplasmataceae. The sequence goes on along the minus strand of JAJZXT010000198.1, from coordinate 7,030 downwards.
CTACTGTGATATTCTTAATCACTGTGTTTGTAGTGCCGTTTATTACAGATACATTTTTGGAATAAGCATTCGTGATATAAATATACCCGTTTGAATTGTCTACTGCCGCTCCAGTCGGACTTAATCCTACTGCGATATTCTTAATCACTGTGTTTGTAGTGCCGTTTATTACAGATACGGTGTGGAAACCATCCATGAAATACACATAACCGTTGGAATTGTCATATGTTCCTCCTTCTGGTAACGATGCTACGCTGATGGTTTTAACCACCAAATTAGTCGAGCCATTTATGACAGATATGTTTTTGGACCAAAAATTGGTGACATACAGGTACCCATTAGAGCTGTCAAATGTAACTGAGTCTGGACCAGATCCTACCCTGATATTCTTGATCACTGTATTTGTTGAACCGTTTATGACTGAAACTGTTTTGGAACAATCATTTGTAACATACACGTATCCATTGTAACTGTCGAATGCTGCGCTATCTGCAAATGAACCTGTGCTGATATTTTTAATTATTGTGTTATTATCCCCATTTATAACTGATACACTGTCAGAGTAACCATTAGTAACGTATACATACCCGTTCGAGCTATCGAAAGATAATCCTAGTGGAGCACCTAATTTTCCAATATTCTTGACAAATGAATTGTTGGCGCCATTTATTACTGACACATTGTTAGAGCCACCATTATCGACATAAACATACCCATTTGAACTGTCATACGTTACCCCGAATGGCCATGAACCTACAGTAATGTTCTTGATCACTGTGTTTGTTACACTGTTTATGACGGATACATTGGAAGCCGACGATAACGGATTAGTAAAACCTTGATAAAAACGGCTATTTGTGACATAAACATACCCATTGGAAGTATCGAAAGTCACCCCGACGGGCATTGATCCTACGCTGATATTTTTAATTACCGTGTTCGTAGCTCCGTTTATGACAGATACACTGTTGGAGTATTTATTCACAACATACACATACCCATTTGAGCTGTCTAACGCCACTCCCTTCGGGTCATATCCCACCCTGATATTCTTGATCACTGTGTTCGTAGAACCATTTATGACAGATACGTTATTTGATAATGAATTTGTTACATATACATATCCATTGGAGCTGTCAAATGCTACTCCGTTGGACAGGTCTCCTACAAAGATATTCTTAATCACCGTATTTGTTGAACCGTTTATAACGGATACACTGCCAGAACCACAATTTGTGACATATACATACCCATTTAAGCTATCAAACACCGCTCCATCCGGATTGCATCCCACCCTGATATTCTTGATCACTGTGTTCGTAGAACCATTTATGACAGATACGCTACAGGAGTTTGAATTTGCAACATACACATTTCTATTGGTGCTGTCAAAAGTTACTGCTTCTGGACTAGATCCTACTGTGATAATCTTGTCCACCGTATTTGTTGAACCATTTATGACAGATACGCTACAGGATTTTGAATTTGCAACATACACATTTCCATTGGAACTATCTAATGCGGCTCCAACAGGATTATCGAATGGATCTATAATTATAGAATCTATAACTCCCGGCTTCCTTACTTTATGGGCGCTTGAGGCGAGTAATGAATCTGCATTTACAACCTGATTTATTTTATTCGATGAGAAGTTTGCATAAGTTGTTACCACCGACAATCCGTTTAGTAGCATGAATAATACTACAAGTATCGCAAAAGCGCTCTTACATTTCATGAGATGTCCTTTACCCGAAGGTGTTTAATTCATATAAAATAATCTGGATTTTATTAAGAGTGCACAGTGGAATTGGGAAACACGGGTGGAAGAGGTAAAGCATATTTCGGGAACCGCTGAAAGGGGTCCCAAGACAAATAAACACAATCTCTGAACTGAAAGGAAACGAGATAGAGGCTTTAGGGTTAAAACCGTGAAGTTTAAAATAGAATTGTGTGAAGATAATGATTCCCGAAGATGTGTGTTAACATTGTTAGCTGAAGTCATAACATAAGCTATTTCTTACTGCAAATTCCCCCACTTTTTTCTACGCCGTAAAACATCATACGTTTCCACCTTCGATAATTTCTTGAATTATAAACGAGAGTTTGCAAGTCGATAAAAGCTAATGTTTAAGATAGAATTTTGATTGTGGAAACCATGAAAACAGATAGCTTATGGCACATAGTCAGTGCAGGAGATAAAGCACCCGATGAGGTTAATGTAATAATTGAAACCCCAAGGGGTAGCAGGAACAAGTATGAAATCAGCAAAGATTATCCTGGCATATTGCTGGACAGAGTACTTCATTCATCAGTGGTCTATCCTGCAGATTATGGCTTGATACCACAAACTCTTTATGATGATGGAGACCCAATAGATGTGTTGGTCGTCATGAGTTTTCCTTCATACCCAGGTATTATTCTCAAAGCAAGGCCGATAGGGGTCATGCATATGATAGATGCCGGCGACAAAGACAACAAGATCATCGCGGTTCCTTCCAAGGATCCTGCATTTGCCCATGTGACAAAGCTTGATGATCTGAACCCTCACCTGATCAAGGAATTCAAGAACTTTTTCGAGACATATAAGTTGCTTGAAGGCAAGAAGACCTCCGTTAATGGATTCGGATCAAGAGAAGAGGCCTTGGCAGAAATCAGCGAATCAATGAAAGTATATTCTAGGAAATATAATCCGTAGAATTTTGCTGATAATCGCTCCTTATTCTAAAGGCAGGATATTATTTTTTCCTGCAGATTTTCTATCATCCCGGGCGTGGAAAATAACATTGAAAATTAAAGATTAATCTGTATATTAATACGTTATAAACCTGAAATGTGCAATATTTCAACAAGAGCTAAATAGATAATTTTACTTTCCTTTTACGAAATTTAATGCTGCTGTTCTCGCCTTAAGAAAATATAACAGGCCTTTTTGGGTCGCAGGAAGCGCGGCTATGATTCGGTCATTTGGGATTGGTTCCACATGGCCATTCCTTGCGATTTTCTTTGAAGTTAACCTAAAGGTGCCAATACTCTATGTTGGAGCTATTTTTACCTCAATCGCTGCCGTTTCAATGGTATTCAGCCTGATTGGAGGTGCCTTAGGCGATCTTCTTGGTAGACGAGTATCAATATTGATTGGTAGCATTGTAGGATTCCTGACGTATATATCTATTTATTTTCTGGTCGCCGGAAACGGATCTCCTCTATATATTGCCATTATTTTCATCGTTTCTTCCATTTCAGGATCACTTGTCTTTCCAGCAACGACAGCAATCGTTGCGGACGTGACCTCAGTTGAAAACAGGAGAGAGGGTTATTCCATCTTCAGGATTATGGTGAATTTAGGATGGGCGATAGGCCCCGTGCTTGGTTCGTTTCTTTACAGTACCGGTGTTGGAAACATTTTTTTGTTTTCATCGATAACTCTCCTTGCACAGTTTGTTATTGTGCTAATGCTGCTGAGAGAACCCACTCGTACACAAGGAGACAGTATTGGTGAAAAGAGGCAATATATCTCGTTTGATAAATTCCTCATAATCTTCTCAATAGGAACCTTTGCCATGACACTCCTATCCTCCCAATTCAGTGTAACGTTTCCCTCTTATGCAGTCCTGAGGGGCAACATATTGCCATATGAAATAGGATATATTTACGCCGTGAATGGAATCGTCGTAGTCCTGGGGCAGTATCCAACCACAAGAATAACAAGAAAAATCAGTGACCTCGTATCCATGGAAATTGGCATGGTGTTTTATTCCTTGGGCTATCTCCTCACCGCATTCTCATACGGCCTGCCGTCCTTTATTATTGACATGGTTATCATTACGATCGGTGAAAACCTGACCTCTCCCGGAATAAGTTCAATAGTATCAAAAATTGCACCTAAGGATAAGGTGGCAAGATACAATGGCTTTAACATGATGATAAATTCTATTGGACGCGCACTGGGACCATCAATAGGATCGTTGTTTATTTTTTTCTACAATTTCAACGGGCTCAGGATTTGGGCCTCCCTTGACATGTTCGGACTGCTCTCCATTATCATATTTTCATATTTCAGCAGGTCAGTAAAAGGAACGAGAAACAGCGTAGTCAATGAACATATATAGAAAGAATAACGCCTGCCAGGAAAATGAACCCTATGAACGAATTTGAATTGAGGAATGATACCCTGATTGAGTTAGGATCGTCTGGCTTTAAAATTAAGTGCTGGTAAATTATGAGAATTATGATGATCGATGCTGCTGCTATATATATGAATGAGTTAATGAAAAATGCCAATGAGAGAAAGAGTGTCCCGGTAACCGCATGTACTGATTCCGAGTAGTGAATTCCGCGTTTTATCCCATTTTTGCTCATTACGGTTTTCAGTCCATTTTTTTTGTCGTAATCAACATCGGGAATCGTGTAGATCATGTCAAACCCTGCAATCCACAGCCCTGTTGCAAGTATGAGAATGTAAATTTCTGGGGCTGCAGGGAATGAGGGTGACACTGCCAGGTAGCCCGCCATGACCCCTATGCCGATAACCAATCCCATGAAAAAATGCCTTAACATTGTGATCTTCTTCAGCAAAGGATCAATTATGAATAGTGCGAGGACTATTGGTGAAAGTTCAAAGACAAGCCGGTTGAGGAAAAAAGCGCAGGTTTCAAAAAATACCGCGGATAAAACTGCAAAAGCTACTGCGGATCTCATGCTGAATGTTCCTTTGACCAGTGCCCAATCTTTTTTTCTCGGGTTGATCATGTCATATCTTCTTCCCAGTATCCGGTTTATTGACATTCCCGTGGCCCTTGCGAAACTTCCGGCACCTATCACAAGAATCAGGACAAGGGTGCCCGGATAACCATTAGCCGCAATGAAACTGCCCGACACTATGAATGGAATATCGAAAACAGTATGCTCAAGCTTGATAAAGTCCGCCAGCTCCCTGAATTTCATTTGTTGAACCGATCCAATAGTGCCTCTGCCCTTTTTACTATTTCCCCTTCCATTTCCATGACATCAGGCCATCTTCTTGTAAAACCTTCTTCTTTCCATTTCCTCGTTGCATCGATTCCAACTTTTGAGCCAAAATTAAACATTTCAGATGCATGATCAAGGGCATCTGTCTGTGTTCTGGGAACGATTGTTATATCCCTTGCAGGATCAACTCTCGTTGTCATTGCCCATATTACCTGCTTCCTGTCGTGAATATTGATATCATCATCGACGACGAGGACAAATTTTGAGAACATGAGCTGCCCTGTTCCCCATATGGAAAACATGACTTTCCTTGCGTGGCCGGGATATCTCTTTTTTATTGAGACTACAACCATATTATGAAAAACTGCCTCTTCCATTGTGTTCAGATCAACGATTTCTGGTATCTGGAGCCTGATGAGCGGCAAGAACATCCTCTCAATTGCTTTCCCTATTGCCACGTCTTCGTGCCATAATTTTCCTACGATGGTTGTCGGATAAACGGGATTCTTTCTCTCTATAACCCGCTTCACGTGAAAAATTGGAAACTCTTCCTCAAGGGAGTAGTATCCGGTGTGGTCACCAAAGGGCCCCTCAATTCTCGTTTCAGTTGGATCAACATATCCCTCTAAAACAATCTCAGAGTTCATGGGATATTCAATATCAACCGAACTCCCCTTCACAAGATCGACCCTGTTTCCAGATATGAGCCCGGTAAATGAAAATTCGTCAAATGGGTCCGGAAGCGGAGCAACCGCTGAAAATATTGTCAGTGGATCTGTGCCTATTGTGACTGCAACATCCATTATTTTCTTTTCTTCTCTTGAATCCTGCATGTTTTGGGAACCACCTTTGTGTATCTGCCAGTGCATTCCCAGTGTTTCGCTGTCATATTTCTGGAGCCTGTACATTCCTGCGTTTCTGGCTCCTGTTAAAGGGTTTTTTGTTATCACAACTGGGAGTGTTACGAATGGCCCCCCATCCTTCGGCCATGTGGTGCATATGGGATATCTGTCCAGATCGACTTTATCAAGTACCTTCATTGATGACGGCAGTGAATTATGCATCTTTGGTCTCAGCCCTGATAATTCCCTCAGCAATTCAAGCCCCCTTGAGATCATGGAATCTGATTCGTCCGGTGGCCTTATTAAATTTCTAAGCTTCATTCCTATATCATAAGGTTTCTGCCCGAGAATCCACTCCATTTTCCTGTCACCTGAAAATAGATTCCCGACAACAGGTATCTGGCTCCCCTTAACGTTCTCAAATAGGATAGATCTATTCCTGCCAGAATATTCCTCGCGATCCAGAATATATGTAAGCTCCAGGTAAGGATCAACTGCATCCGGGATTTGTATCAGATCGTTATTCTTCTCCAAGAACGATATATAATCCCGAAGATCTTCAAACACCATATGTGGAGTATTACATCTGTGAATATCATAATTTGGGAAATTTTCCTTAAGCGGAATTTTTTTCAACGCCTGCAAGCTTCACTTTTTTCCATGTTTGGAAAACATAAAGACTATTAATTAACAAAGAATCATTAGCAATGGAAGCTACATCAGATAGAATATCAAAGCTTCAGGAAATGCTAAAACTTCTGGGTTTATCTTCCTATGAAGCCCAGGGCTTTGCTGCATTAGTTTACCATAATGTTGCCAATGCAGATACTATTGCCGATACGGCAAAGATCCCGAGAACTTCTGCGTATAAGATCATGGAATCGCTGGTCCAGAAAGGTTTCGCGAAGGAAACCGAGGGAAGGCCGAAGATGTTCAAGCTGGAAGATCTAGATGCCATAGAGAAGAGGTTCCAGAATAAAATGAAGGAACTTTTCTCCCAGTTGAATGAGCTTCAGGAAATCATGCCCTCGAAAGGCGATCCCCAGCTCATTTACACCATTTACGGGAAAACGGCAGTTCTTGAAAAATTGGCTGAACTTATAAATCTATCCGAGGAGGAGATAGTGATCTGCACACCCAGAGTGAAGGATATAAGGACAGAATTGAAGAAGAACCTCGACAACGCAATAAAAAGAGGGGTGAATGTCATATTCGTTACT
>JAJZXT010000099.1 GCA_021806355.1 Thermoplasmata archaeon | reverse complement strand
AAAAGGCCAAAATCTGATGTTGGATCCATCAACCTTGAGATCACGGATAAGAATATGATGTCAGATTGATCTCCAAGCATGTCAAACATCCTGTCCAATCCAAGATCACGGCAGAGTATTTCCGCTGCATATATCATGCCATATTCCTTTGGTGGCATGATGTCCAGAGTCCTCAGATCTGCCTTTTCAATGGACTCCTTCTGCTTCTCCATTGCAAACATCTTTCTGTATCTTTCAAGGTCACTGTCGTTTGTTACCGGACCGAGATGCTTTATGACCCTGTTCTTGGCCTTTCCATTCTCCCTGTACCGTTCAACTATCTGAGCATAATTATACTTCAAATCTCCCCTCTTCACCGAGATAACACGCAGATGCATGATATGGTAATACATAGAATTATATTAATATACGTGTGTCTACACACACTAACACAATTCACGCATAAACCCATAAAAGACGAGTTTTCACAAAAATTAAGTCAGAAACTCAAGTTCCAGTTCACCCCATGGTACACGCACATCGGATTGAGAGAGAACCGGGAATTCCTCTCTTCTAAGTCGTTTGCCATAAAACATAACCTCTCGAATCCAGGTATTTTCATTATGAAATGACGTGAAAATAATTGTTTGTCAATAATCATGCAATTGCGATTGATGGTTGCCATCACAAATCATAAAACGCAGAAGGGCGAAACTATTATTTTCTTTGAAATATGGGGTTATGCAAAATGTAATTTTCCTTCACGGCGGTGTCGGCGGACATACTGATTATTCTGAAAAGGTCAGGGGATACGCAATGAATTCAATGACCATAGATCCTCTTGATTCAGTAATTCATGCGGTGATGCAGCTGGAGGACGACCCAGATTTTAACGCAGGAACAGGTTCATATCCCAGAGTTGACGGAAGCATACAGATGGATGCTGCAGTTATGACCGAGCAAGGTTTTGGATCAGTTGTTGGAATTGAAAACGTTAGAAATCCTGTACTGGTTGCAAGGGATGTTATGGAAAAATCTCCGCATGTCATGATGTCAGGAGATGGAGCTTTATCATTTGCAAGGAAAATGGGACATGGATTTTATGACGCATCCACAGAAAGGACCATGGAAAAGCATAGGAAAATTATGGAAAAGATATTAAATGGCAAGGAGGAACTATTGCCCAGAGAAAAATTCATAGCAGAGTTGATCAAGAACAACGAAAGCACAGGAGATACGGTGGGGGCGATTGCAAGGATTGACGGCAAATTTGCCGTTGCAGTTTCCACGGGAGGCGCCGTGCCAATGCTGAGAGGTAGGGTTGGAGATACTCCCATAATCGGATGCGGTTTTTACTGTGGGCCCAAAGGTGGAATCGTAACTACCGGTATAGGGGAAGAGATAACAAAGAGGCTTCTCTGCTATAACATTTATCTCAAGATTGGGAGTGATTCCTTACAGAACATTCTGGATGAGGCCGTTAAAGATTTTGGGAACATTCATGTGGGTATTATCGCAGTCACAAAGGATGAGACCGCAAGCTCCGCCAATGGAAACATGTCCACAGGAATGCATATTTTTTGAAATCACAATTTTCTGAATTATAATGGCATTGCCGTTTCAATATCAGACTATGATTTGAATTAAGATAATTGTCAAAATTTATATGCTGTAATCTAATGATAGAGCGATATGGAGTTTGAGAAGTTTCGAACCATGCAGTTCCCAAGAGATATTTATGTGGGGCATGGAGTTCTATCTCAAATCAAGAATATTGTAAAAAGGAACATAATTGATGGCTCTGTCGTTATCATCACGGGAGAAAACACAATAAAGCTAGCTGGAAATGAGGTTTCAATTCATCTCACGGATGCTTCCATTGATAACCATTTGATTATAACTGGGGCGGCTACATATGATAACCTTGAGACATGTCTGAACCAATCAAAGGAATACAAAGCGGGTTTAATGGTAGGAGTCGGCGGTGGAAGCAAGATTGATATTGCAAAGAAAATCGCCTTTTTGCTTGACATCCCATTTGTGAGTGTGCCTACAACTCCTAGCCACGACGGCATAGCTTCTCCAAGAGCTTCTATCAAGAAAAACGGATGGTCTGTTTCTGAACAGGCGGCAATGCCTGTTTCCATTATAGCAGACACATCTGTCATGGTAAAAGTTCCATTCAGATATCTTGCTGCAGGGGCGGCAGATGTAATTTCAAATGAAACTGCAATCCTTGACTGGAAACTTGCAAACAGGATAAAGGGAGAAGAGTTTAGCAGCAGTGCAGCCGCAATAGCAGAATATGCTGCTAAGGAATTGATAGAAAAGGCACATCTTATCCTTCCGAATGTTGAGGAGTCTGTATGGCTCGTTGTGAAGCAGATTCTGGCATCAGGAACATCAATGGCAATAGCATCCTCTTCAAGGCCAGCAAGTGGAAGTGAACATCTAATTGCCCATAACCTTGAAAATCTATCTCCAGGGAAGGCCATCCATGGAGAACAGTGTGCCATAGGGTCTGTGGTTTCAATGTTTCTGCACGGAGGAGACTGGAAATCCCTCATATCAACATACTCAAAGTTTGGGCTGTCAATCAGGGCACGTGATTATGGAATCTCGGACGAGGTAATGATTCAGGCTGTCAGAAGTGCCCACAAAATAAGGAAGGAAAGATTCACGATTCTGGGCGAAGTCGATCTAAGCAGGGAAGCAGCTTATAACGCTCTTTCTATAACAGGAATACTTTAAGGTGGTAATTAGTTTATGTCAAAAATTTCACTCATAGGAGTTGATCAGGCACGGGAGGGTAACGTGTTTACGTTTGTAACTCCCCTGCAGACATGCGGAGAATGCAGGATAAAGAATGTATGTTTCAATCTGGAGGCAGGAAAGACTTACAGAATAACGAAGGTTCGGGATAAGGTGAATCCGTGCTTCGTCTATGATCAGGGAAAGGTTTCCACGATAGAGGTGGAGGAGGCAGATGAAACCTTGAACATTAGATATGGGAACAGGCTCCAGGAGGGTTCAACAATTAATGTGTCGGGCATGAAATGCGACCACTTGTCCTGCCCTGAGATCGAGACATGCAATCTGATCCACAAGAAGGACACAATGAAGGTCAATGTCGGAAAGATAACCGAAAAAATAGATTGCCCAAAGGGTTACGACATGAGAAGAGTTTCTGTAAAGATCCTTTGAAATGTCCCTTAAAATAGGAATCCTTGGAAAGCCAAATTCAGGCAAGTCAACCCTTTTTTCTGCCTTAACGGGAACCGCAGCTGCTATCGGCAATTATCCGTTCACAACAATAAACACAGATGTTGGTGTGTCATATATTATTAGCCGTTGTCCGCACACTGAGATCAACACTCCCTGTAGCCCAAACTATGGCAGGTGCGTAAATGGAAAAAGGGAGATCCCAATAGAGATTGCCGACGTGCCGGGATTGATTCAGGGAGCCAGTCAGGGAAAAGGCATGGGGAACCAGTTCTTGGATAATATCAGTGACATGAACGCCATTGTCAACTTAATAAATCCTGTGGGCGAAGACAATAAGATACTATCACCAGAAGACATTGAAAACGCCGCCATAGAAATAGAGAATGAGATTTTCACGTGGTTTGCTTCCAGGGTTTCAAGGGATTGGCAAAGATTCGCCAAAAAGGAGGATGCCTCAGATTCATCCCTTGATGATAAATTGTTATCCAAACTGTCATTTTTTGGGATTTCCAGGAATGAAATCAGGATACTCCTCTCTAAAGAATCATTTTCCCACACTCTAATCGGTTGGACCGATGATGATTTTATGCGAATTTCCAGGTCAGTATTCACGCATATTAAACCGATAATCCGGGTGGTCAACAAGGGAGATATCATTCATGACAATAGGATAATGGATAGGATATTGGAAAATGGTTATCCTATTATTAGCGCGGATTATGAATTGTCTATCTGGAAAGCACTGAATAACGGAATCATAGAATCATCCGATGATTTGAACGGGAATAATAAGGCAAATGAACCACAAAAGGCTGCCTTGAACAAGATATCAGCGCTCTTTGAAGGGGGGAAAGTGATTAGGTTGTCACAGCTATTCAGCAGGATAGTATATGAAAATCTGTCACACATTGTAGTTTACCCGGTTTACGATGAATCAAAATGGACAGACAAGAAAGGAACGGTATTGCCGGACACTTTCCTGATGTCAAGCAAGTCTACCGCAGAAGATTTAGCATTCAGGGTGCATTCAGACATCGGAGAAGGTTTCATCAGGGCAATAGACGGGCGAACGAAGATGATTCTTGGAAGAAATTATGAATTGAAGGACAGGGACGTCATAAGAATTATATCGAAGACAAAATAAAACAAAGAAATTGAAAACACTTTTTAAGCCATCTTTACTTATCATTAAATGGATCGCAAGGAAACAGGGCTTGGCATTGTTATAATTCTTGGCTTCATTCTCTTTATTTACATAAAAAGTTACTTTGTGGCCGTAGTGCTATTAGTTATTGCGCTGTTTCTTTTGTATAGGGGTCTGAGAAGCCCGTCCGACAAGCAAATAGCAAGGAAGGCCAATTCCCTCATATACGAGGAAATATACAAGAAGGGATTAGATAAAATCACATCCGGAACTATGAATGTGACCAGGGAGCAATTCGATTCTGTAATGGAAAAGATTTCATGGATTTTCGGTGGGCAGTCATTGATGCCTCAGATAGGTTTCGATGCGATTTATCTCCATTTTCAGCGTGAATCAGATGCTACAGAAACTCTCCAAAAACTCATTGAATTGGGAATAAGGGCATCAATAGTGCAGGATAAGTCAGATTGGCAGGTAATGATAGAATTCAAGTAATATTTGTATTTTAAACCATTCTTGAAATAACTGAGAATCTTCACATATTTCTGTATTATTTATACCAATATTAGTGCAACGGCATTAAAATATTAATACACTTTGCAAAAACACAGGTGAAATTAAATAGGCATTTATCATCGCCTTAAGAAAATAATGGGTAATAACAGGGAATCCGGGATTGTACGGTGCTCATATTGCATGGAAACAAATTTTAGGAATGATATAGTTTGCAAAAATTGCGGAGCAACTCTCCAGCACCAAGGCAATCAAAATAATGACCTAAATAATCAGAATTTTACCGGGGACATCTCAAACACAATTACTGGTTTTCTCTTATTGGGAATCGGCACCGCAATGATGTGGATCCCGATTATTGGAGATATAGGCATTTTTATCGATTTTATCGGCGTAATTTTAATTTTCGTAAACAGAAAGAACTTTGAATCTGCACATGGAACATATGTTATACTTTCCATTTTAATTTATACAATCTCTTTTATGCTGATTCTTTATGTTTCTATGTTCACTTTCATTCAAATCAAAGGTTCTTCAATCCAAAATTCGTTAGATAGTAGTCTGCAAGCCCTAGTATTGGCATCCATAATCGGCTCTATGATAGGTGCAATCTCTTTTTTCCTCATATCTTTTGGATTGCAAGATCAAACTGGTAAATTTATATTGACCATCGGGCTAATTGCTCTTGTTATTACTGATATAATAGTAGGAACGTTTCTGTATTCTGCCCTTCCTGCTGCAGTATCAAATTCTATATCATCTGGTTCTTACAATCCTGCACCTATAAATGCCTTTCGCGCTGAAGTGTCATCTTACACACTCTACACTGCACTCTCATATATTATATTCGCGGTGGCATATCTAAGACTGTATTTATTGTTAAAGGATAATACCTACGCATAACCCCTCCCAGCTTTCGCAGTGGGTCTTCACTTCAAATGTCTTTGCCGGAATCCACATTGGCTCTAATTCCCCCCCAATCCTGAGATAGCCTGCTCTTTGTGCTAAGCTAAGATATCATTTCTTTATAACACAGGCATGTCACGGGGAAAATGCGTTCCAGTCTTTCTTACATCTACCTGCAGGTAGACAGGTCAATGCTCCGGCAATCATAAGGTTGTGGATTCCGTTAACTTCGTTAACGTTCATTATTGGAAGTCATTATCTTCACTCAATCATTGCTTAAATTTCATGGCTTTAAGCATAAAACCTCTATCCCGTTTCCTTTAGATTCGGAGATTGCGTTTATCAGTTCTACGTTCACTTTTCAGTCGATCCCGTTCGGGCATACCCTGCTTTGTCTGTGTTTTTGCCGCAGGTCGCCAACCACACACATCAGAACACTCTATGCAGGAGTGATCTCATCTTCGTTCATCGCTTTCATGCACCTTCGTCTGGTGGGCTTATGCAGTAAGCAGAAAAGTTCGCAAAACCAATTGATTTCAGGATGTAATAACACTTCGCTGAGAAAACAATGCAGTTGTTCAATAACTTAGGAAAAAGTGGTTAACATCGTTGACAGAAAACATGAATATATTTGCGACGAACCTAAGCCAACAGCGCTAAAATTATAATGGGTTTTGAATGAGTCTATATAAAATTAAATAGACATTCGCGATCGCCCTCAGAAAATAATGGATAATAATAAAGAATCAGGAACCATAAGGTGCTCAAACTGCCTTGAAACGAATTCCAAGAATGATATAGTTTGTAAAACATGTGGAAACAGCTTGGTAAGTCAAGTCAGTGGAAATAGTGATGTAAATTATCAAGGTGATAGTGCTGTTGTATCAAGAAAATCAAAAAGTGAGATAAATTTTACAGGAGACATCTCAAACACAATTACTGGTTTCCTCTTGTTGGGAATCGGCACTCTATTGTTATGGATCCCTGTGGTTGGTGGATTTATAGGTGGTGTTATCGACCTTATTGGTGTAATTTTAATTCTGTTGAATAGGAATAACTTTGAATCTGCACATGGAACCTATGTTATACTTTCCATTTTAATTTGGATAATTGGATTCGCTGTGATAGTTGGTGGTGGTTTTGTAATTGGTCTGCAACTTGCTTCCCAGATGTTCCTCCCAAGTTCATCGTCAACAGCCCTTCAAAGTTCATTTAATGGCGATCTCCAGGAACTGGTCTTAGTAGCCATAACTGGTGCTTTGATAACCTCAGTTTCTTATGTCTTAATCTCACTTGGATTGCAGGATGAAACTGGGAAATTATTGTCGTTTGTTGGCTTAATTGCCTTTGTCATAGTAGAAATTGTAATAGGCGTCTTTCTTTATTCTGCATTGCCTGCTTTTGTATCAAAGGCCACTTCATCAGGCACTTACAACCCGATCTATCTACCTCAGTTTCAGAGCAATATGCAGTTTTACTCGGCATTAACAGTGATTCCAGACGCTATATTTGGGATATTGTACCTTAGATTGTATGCAATGCTTAAGAACCTTAAGGCTCAGGATATTAATACGGCCTAATTTACCTATTTCTGTTGAATAGGGAAATTTTTTTATTTTTCACTCAATGATGCCATCCCAAAAGGATTTATATTCTCCAATCATTTACCGGCTTACCTATATTTGGTAAATAATTTAAGATTAAATTACAGGTGATTTATTGGCAAATGGAGAAAATGCGGGAACTAAGCTAAAAAATGACAGGGAGAAATTCCGGTGGTCAGACAGCAAGTACAAGAAGAGAATCTTACAGCTAAAGAAGAAGAGCGATCCACTGGAGGGCGCACCTCAGGCAAGAGGGATCGTAATTGAGAAAATAGGAATTGAGGCAAAACAACCCAATTCGGCTATAAGGAAATGTGTTAAATTACAGCTTATTAAAAATGGCAGGCAAATTACTGCTTTTGCTCCAGGTGACGGTGCAATAAATTATATCGATGAGCACGATGAAGTTCTCGTAGAAGGAATAAGGGGAAGACAGGGAAGAAGTAAAGGAGATATCCCTGGTGTCAGGTATAAAGTGGTTCAGGTCAATGGAATAGCCTTAAACGAGCTTGTAAGAGGAAGAAAGGAGAAAACGGTGAGATAAATTGGATATCAAATTATTTGGGCAATACGAAGTTACTGGAATAGAGATTCACGATCAGGGGCTGTCAAGCTATATCAACCTAAATTCGTATCTCAATCTCCATACTGGTGGAAGGTTCTCAAACTATTCAGCGGGGAAGAGGAATGTTAACACAGTCGAAAGATTTCTTAATAAACTTATGAGAACGGAAAATTGGACCGGCAAGAAGTATGGTGCATACCGTGTACTCAAGGAAGCTTTTGAAATAGTGGAGAAGAAGACGAAACTTAACCCGGTTCAGGTCTTTGTTAACGCAATAGAAAACGCAGCACCCAGAGAAGAGGTCACAAGACTGAAATATGGTGGTGTAGCCGTACCTAAAGCGGTTGATGTATCTCCTTCAAGAAGGGTGGATGTAGCATTGAGGAATATTGCTCTTGGTGCCACGAATGCTTCTTACAAGAAGAAGAAATCAATAGAGGCATGCCTTGCAGACGAAATCATACAGGCTTCAAAAAATGACGCATCTTCCTTCTCTGTTAACAAAAAAGAGGAGATTGAAAGAATAGCGGCTTCAGCAAGATAATCTTCACAATTAACTATTTTCTTGCTGAATTTTTTAAAATTTAAAAACAAAGGCTTTTTTATTTTACCTTCTGCAGCTTCTTTTCCATTTCCTTTAATTCTTCCTGAAGCTGTTTATTCATAGGGTTCTTATGAATTTTTTGCTTTATTTCCTCAATTTTCAACTCTATGCTCTTACTTTTTCTTGTTAGATCTCTTTTTCCAAGTCCCATAATATCATGTTAAATATCACAAACGATGATATTATTCTATCTATTTTATTTTTTTCAAAAATGTTGATTTATCTGAGAATGCTCCAACCAAATAGAGGAAATAAAGGACTTATTCAGCAAAGATTTAAGAGGGGATTTTTCTTTAACCGTTTGATTACATTGAATGGTGATAGCAAATTATCAAGCATAAAAACTGAGCTTCTGGTCGCAATGATTTTCCTCATACTGGGTGCCATTGGATCCTGTGTATTTACGATTATATTCATAATATCGGTACTGTATATGATCACAACGCCATATGCTTATGTTGCTCCTTTCATCTTTTTAATTGGCTTTATAGGGCTTATATTCTTTATTCCCACAATAGTTGTTCTGGTAAGGGTTAGAGCTATGCATTCTGCCGCCCAGAGAGGAAATATAAGCGAATTAAAATCTTTAAATTCATTGGCATATGCAATTATTGCTCTGGTGTTGACAGGAATTATACCTGGAATCATGCTTATCATAGCATATTCTGACATTAATTCAATAGATGCAAGTGTTATTAGTGGAAATCCCGTTGAAAGACTGGATGGCCTGAAAAAGATGCTGGATGATGGAATCATTACTAAGGATGAATTCGAGGCAAAGAAGGAAGGTATCATAAAGGTGTCAAATCCAGTAATGCAAAACATTGAAGAATTAAGAAAGTTAAAAGAAATGCGAGATACCGGCGTCTTAACAGAAGAGGAATATACTAAAATGAAGAAAAATATGCTTTCTAAGTATTAATGTTCATTTTAAAATAATTGGTTCTTTAGACAATATTAGGGCATGAATATTAATCATATTGATACCTCCTTATTTTTAATGTATCCTGGATAAAGTTGTAGATTCCCGCAATGGAAACAGATTGCAGTTTTAAGGTGATCTTTATTGCTGTACCCGTAAGCCATTTTCTGCACTGTTGCAATCTTTGAGTTCAATCCCTCTGCTATGGCATTTGTGATATGGTGCTTAAAGTATGAGAGAACATCGTACAGATAATTGCGGATCATTTTTGCAACCTTTTTCACCGGTTCAAGACGGGAATGTGAAGCCCAGTTATACCATTTCTTCCAGAATGATCTTGCCTCATCTTCCGTTCCACACTGCCACAGGTTGCGAAGATTCTCCTTTATTGCATATGCCCTTGCTGTCTTTAGATCGGATTCCTTCAGTATCTCATATTTCTCCCTGTATCTGTCAGGAAGGTTTTCGGATGAATAGAGCCACATATACTTTGTTTTCTTCAGCAGTTCCTTTGCATCAGCATTCCTTGCTTCTATCTTGCGAACATCGTCAAGTGCCATGTTCATGTGCTTCATTATGTGGAACCTGTCAAAGACTATCTTCGATTCCGCGTCTGTTACATTTGATTTTGTGGATGCTATGAATGGATCCCACATGTCCATTGAGACTGCCTCTATCTTCGATGCCGCATCCTTTCCTATCTTTTCATAATATTTGTCCAGGGATTCCTTCTTTCGATCAAACTCAATATTATCAACCGAAGGATTGTCAATACCGTATACGATGGTTATGTAGTGATGGTACTTCCCATATGATTTCTCGTCAACACCGATTCTTTCCGGAGAAGATGTTTTCCTTGCAATGCCTCTCTTCACAGCCCTGTCCGTGATGTTCCATGTCTGGTCCCGGCTTATTCTCAGTATCTTTGATGCGTTTGTTGTATCCGTTGATAACAGGGCATCTATTGCATGGGCTTCAAAACGTTCTGTGAATCTTGAACTCTTCTCGGACCATTCTGCCTTTACCTGTATCTTTCCATGATCAGGGCATCCTATCCTTGGGATTGAGGCATGGATGTATGCTTTGTACAGTCCGCTGTCAAGATCTCTCCATACCCTCTCCTTAACGTGATCTGATACAGACAGGAGTTTTTCACATAATGGACATGGCCATTTGACACCCCTTTCATGCTCCAGATACATGTCCACTCTTTTTCCATCATCGGATACAGAGACACGGGAGACAAACCACGGTCTCTTCACGTTGTACAGGTGTTCACAAATTTCCCTGTCATCCATGCATAATCATGGCTTGATGATATTTATTCATGCCCTAATATTGTCTATAGAACCTTAAATATTATTAGTAAAGAATAAAAATGTTCTATTATACCCAGCTTTAATGCGTAGATGACATGAATCTCAGTGTGAGTGTTGACGAAACAGGAATCATAAGAGTTCAAATAGGCGACGGAAACGAATATGTGCCTGCCCATTTTCTCTCTAAAAAAAATTTGGACATTGATATTTTAGATGAACAGGGATTTAAGATAGAGGAAAAATCAAAAGGCGTTGAAATCTCACTCCCCCTAGCTATTTCTGACCACATTCTAGGGCTTGGAGAAAAAGCCTATCCGGTGGACAGAAAGAGAACCAGAAGCACTTTCTGGAACAATGATGGATACATATATTCGATGTATTCTGATCCGCTCTACTGCTCAATTCCTTTCTTCATTAAAACAAATAAGGATAATAACTATGGAATATACGTTAATTTTCCTGGAAGGTTGACTATAGATTGCGGCATATATTCCTATGATCGGATAACGATTGAGGTTCCCACTAAGTCGTTTGCCTTCTATCTTATCAATGGAAAAACTCCTGAAACGGTTGTGGAAGATTATTCCAGATTAACGGGGTTGCCATTCAGGATGCCTGAATGGGCATTGGAACACCAGATATCCAGGTATTCATACTACCCTGATGAAGCAGTGCTCACCATTTTAAGAAGATACAGGGAAGAATTTGGTCCGCACGCTGTCGGGTCTATTTATCTTGATATAGATTATATGGACAATTATAAATTATTTACAATTGACAGGACCAGGTTCGCACATATGGAAAAGTTCATAAATAAAATTCATCAAACGGATGTAAAGGTTATACCAATAGTTGACCCCGGCGTGAAGGTGGATCAGGGCTATAGGCAGTTTAAAGACGGCCTTGGATGTTATGTTGAAAACGAAAAGGGGGAGATTTACACAGGAGATGTATGGCCTGGCAAATGTGCATTCCCAGACTTTTTTAGTGAAGAGGGAAAATCCTATTGGAAGACAGAAGTGGGAAAATTCATGAAAAACGGATTTGACGGGATTTGGCTTGATATGAATGAACCATCGGTCCAGAATGAGGAAACAAGATCAATGCCGGAAGATGTGGTGCATTCAATGAATGGCGAGAAGATAAGGCATTCTGAATTGCACAATGCGTATGCTTTAATGGAAGCTGAAGCAACATTCAATTCGATGAGTAAGGAAAAATTTATCTTGAGCAGGGCAGGATATTCTGGCATACAAAAATACGCTGCAATATGGTCTGGAGATGGGGTTGCCACATATGAGAATATGAAACTTCAGATACCATTGCTTACGGGTCTGAGCATTTCGGGGGTGCCGTACGTAGGATGTGATCTTGGAGGATTTTCTGGTTACACTTCACCAGAACTTCTGTTGAGGTTCTACCAGATGGCATTATTCTTCCCGGTATACAGAAACCACAAGTCAAAGACTGGAAATGACCAGGAATTATTCATATTCACCAAGGACATCAAGGATAAATTCAGGGAAATTCTTGCTTTACGGCACGCAGTTGTGCCGCACCTATACTGGAAAAGTATTCTCGCAAGTGAAACGGGATTGCCAATTATCAGGCCATTGGCGTTTAATTATCCAGAGGTAGAATCATTGTTCACTGTAAATGACGAATATATGGTAGGGAAGGAACTTCTCCTCGCTCCAATACTGAGCGAGGGATTCACGGAACGGAACGTCACTCTTCCCCCGGGTAAGTGGTACTGCTATGAAAACGGAAAGGAGTATGAGGGTGATGGCACATTCAGGTATACGGGAGAAATCCCGCTATTTCAAAGGCAAAATACCCTTATGATTGCCGGAGGGAGAATATTTATTTTCGGAAATCCAGAAGAAAAGGTATTTTACAAAGGAAAATGGGTAGATATTACATGTAATGGCAAGGAGGCTTATGTAAATGGAGAGATAATGGATGAAGAGGATTACGTGCTAATAGGAAAAAACAATAAGATCACTCTTTTAGACATGGTTCAATAGAATCCAAGTGCTACTGCAAGAATCGTTATTATCATCATCAACGCAAGTGTGATATACGAGAGCAGGTGGGAAGTTTTGCGCAATCTCTTAAGACCTTCAAGGTTTCCTTCCTGTGACATTTTCATTATCCTCTTCCCATGATAAATGTTGTTGCCATACATCAGCAATACCATTGCAACAACGAAAATTCCCTTTACGAGAAGAATCTGGCCGCCTTCGGTATTCAAAAGGGCATATGTGAAATCACTCCCAAGGTACCAGGTGGCATTGTAAAGCCCTGTCAGTATAAGTATGATAATAGACACATTGGTAAAGGCAGCAAATTCCTTCCCTATGCGCCCTACAATCCTTGTCCTCAACCTCTCATCATCTGTTATCTTGAAAGATGCGGGATAAACAACCAGCCATATAAAGAAGGAACCCCCCACAAAGAAGATGGCAGTGAATACATGGATCCAGAGAATTATCAAATCAATCAGCATAATGTCCAATCAAATCATTCCTCCCCAGGTTTTCTGTCATGCCTCTCAGTTTTCATTTCGTCTATAAGTCCATGGATATCGCTCCTGAACCTATCGATTCTATCTTTCCTATTCTTCTTCGTAAGTATAAAGGCGGATTTCACTATATCAACAATAATATCAGCAACCTGGTCTATGGCTTCATTAAGAATCCTTGAGTCCTCAAGATCCGTGAGTATTTCAGGGAAGAGAATGTCCCTGTTCATTGAGGTGGCGAGCATCTTGTTCCTGATATTTTCCCTGAACTCGCGAAGATTCTTCACATAGCTCTGCCCCTTTTCTGTTAGAGAATAAATCTTGGATTTGCCGATGCTTTCATGCCTGACCATATCCTCTCTCTCCAGTGCTTTCAGAAGAGGACGAATTGTTCCGCCTGAGACGGTTGTTCCGTCCCACTTGATTCTTCTTGACAGTTCATAACCATTCATTGGCTTCAAAGAAAGTATAAAGAGAGTGCTGTCAAAATATTCTCCGTAACTCATATATCGATTTCGATAATATGGAAACAAGATATAAACCATGTTATTCCATTTTGCCGGAAATGGAAACTTTACTATTTGTTATCGGTATAATCCTCTATGGCTCAAAAGAGAAAGGAACTTCTCACCAAAAGAGTAAAGGATTTAAGGATTAATGGAAAAACCACACTCTCCGATTTCATCTTGCAATGTGAAGCATCCGGTGGTTTCACATCGTCAAAAATAGCCGTGGCGCACACCATATTGGGAAAGATCGTCAAAGAACAAAACACTACTTTCCTGTCTTTCCCAGCTGATATTATATCGACCGGGACAAGGGGTGTCATCATCGACATGATCACTAAGGGAATTGTTG
>JAJZXT010000116.1 GCA_021806355.1 Thermoplasmata archaeon | reverse complement strand
GCATCCCCAATTCCTTCCCACGCTAACGCATGGGGTCTCCTTGGGGGAGTTAGATGAAAAACCTATGGACTCGTATTATGGTGGAGCCCAAAAACATTTATCCACGTTTGCGGCATGGGAAATGAAGGAGAAAACCTTCATATCCCCAAAACAACGTGCAGGTGAAATAATGGTAAAATTGGATTTTGGTGAATGTAGAAATTGTGGGCATCAAGTCGTAAAAGAAGGCAAGAATTGGTTGCATCATATTACCCGAAGCAAACTGATGAATTTACCTCACTGGCCGGCAGGACATGTAATTTCTGCGGAATGTAATTGGGATTGTGAATGCAAGGTTCCAGAATTAGATCAGGCTAAAAATGTTAAGTCCAGAATTGTTCACATCGGCAAGAGCACTGAAAAGTGAACACCAATATTTTTTTGGTATTCAATCGCATCGATTGAGGAGAGCAAGTCAATCCGGTATCCTCATAGCTAACCAACTCCCTATCTATCCTTTGAGTCCCCAAACGCGTTGTTTTCAAAGGTGCACTTTACTGTTTCGAAGAACAGAAGACAAGGAGAGAAAGATTTAAACAAATGTTTTCATTGAATTCAAGAATAATTATGATATAGAATCACCAGAAAAATTTATGTTAATGTATGAACATGCGGCTAATTCAAGAAATTTTGACAAAGTAGGCTCTTTAGTAGCTGATGAAGCTGTCTTTTTCTTCTCAGACGGCTCGTTTACAGGGATTGGAAACATAAGAATGGCTTTTGAGAATACTTGGAAAACTATAAAGGAGGAGACATATTCTATCAGAGATTTGCGGTGGCTTCACAAGAGCGAAGATTGCGCAGTATGCGTCTATAGATTTGTCTCCAGAGGGATAATTAACGGAGAGGCTTCCCAATTCGAAGGAAGAGGCACGAATATTCTGAAAAGGTTTGGAGATAAATAGAGGATAATTCACGAGCACCTCAGCTTGGGGAGGTTAGACAAGCCATGAATCGCCATTAAAATGACTCCTAATCAAAACTAATTTCAAGTATCCACTTAATTAAATAATCGGACGCCTACCTATCCGTTAAAAAACTGGACCTGCTTATGGCTATAAATGGGGCTGACCGGATTCGGACCGGTGACCTCCCGGTTATCAGCCGGGTGCTCCACCATGCTAAGCTACAGCCCCCCATATCTTCGAATGGCTAAAACGCCAAAGAAGTTTCCATTGATTTATCATGCGGAAAGTGAATGTGCGATCTTCTCTCCAAGCGTCAAGCCTTACTAACGTTGGCTGATTTCTTTGCACTACTAAAGCATTATGATTAAGCCTCAGTCAGTTCTGAATATTTCAGATCAATCTTGATGATGCGGAACAGGATGAAAATTTGTAAATTTAGCGTTGAGGGAGCCAGAATTCATTTTAATTTTCCGAAAGTTCCAACATCATCTGAATGAGGTCTTGAAAACTACCAACTGCCTGTTTTCCTGTTTTCATGTTCCTTATAGTTATTTTCTTATCCTCCAGTTCCTTGGGTCCCAGTATGGCGGCGAACCCCATGCCATTGGCACCTGCCTTTTTCAGTTGATTTGAAATGGAAGCCATGGATGTATCAACCGTTGTTGAATAACCATATTCCCTGACAGTTTTTACGAGGCTGAAACACATATCTATTGCTTCTTTGCTCAGGGCACAAAAAACAACGCTGTTATTCTTCACTTCAGCATCCCAATTGTTATTGCGTCTCAGGAGAAGTTCAAGAACAGCGTCTCCCATGCCAAATCCAACAGCTTCCATAGAGGTTCCAGATAGCAACTGGCAAAGATTATCATATCTTCCTCCGCCAAAAATAGACCTGAATTCGCCTTTTATGTCAAACCCTTCAAACACTATTCCAGTATAATAACCAAGTCCCCTGACAACAGATGCATCATAAACAAGTTCCGCATCTGTTTGCTTGGAAACGAGTTTTGCAGTGTTCATGAGCCGGAAGATTATTTCTTCATTGCCACTCTTGAATGTTTCGGGGAACTTTTTATCCAATTCACTTAACTTAATTTCAGTTCCAAGCAGTTCTGTCAGTGCCAGCAGCATTTCTTTGTCATCCGAAAGATCCATCAATTCTTTCTCAAACTCCTCTTTGCTAATTTTTTTAAAGTGATCGATGAGTGAATACCCTTTGGATATTTGCTTTATCCCAGCCCTTTCGAGGATTTTTTCCATGAGGAAGCGGTTATTTACCCTTACCTTATACGTTCCGCATAGGCCCAATTTGTCAAGAGTGGCACAGGCAAGGCTTATTATTTCTGCATCAGCATAAAGTGATTCATCACCGAAGATGTCGGCATTAAATTGCGTGTGTTCCCTGGATCTGCCGGATTGTGGTTCTTCATATCTCCAAAGTTTTGGTAAGCAGAACCACCTGACTGGTTTCCTGATGTCCTTGCGCGCAGTCAACATTCTGACAACAGAGGGCGTAGCCTCTGGGATCAGGGTTAATTCTCGTCCCCCCTTATCCTTGAATGAAAATGTCTGCGTCAGGAGCTCATCTCCGGATTTAATTTTGTAGAGTTCCAGATATTCAAGGGAAGGGATATCTATGGGTGAAAAACAAAATTTATTTGCAGTTTGTCGCATAATGTCAAACATTCTCTGCCTTGGGACCATGTCTTCCGGAAACGAATCCCTGAAACCTCTAACTTTTTCTATCATGCTTAACTGTTAGGGTAAGCTAACATATAATTATAAACTGTTTTATACTATTTGATAATCATACTATAAATTGATGACTGATTTAAGCGAGAAACTTAAGAATTCGGGGTTGAAGATTACCCCGCAGAGAATGGAAGTAATGAGATATATTTCGGGAACCCTCAACGGGCATTTTACCGCAGAAGATATCCACGAGGAATTAAAGAAAACTGAGCCAACCATACCAATTTCTACCATATACAATATTACGAGGGCCTTATCCGAAGTTGGATTGCTAAAGGCATTTGAGATTAACGGAAGGATGGTTTTCGAAAGTAATATTGAGACCCACGCAAATTTCTATTGCACCAGTTGCAATGAGATATCCGATATCGCAATATCCAGTGCGATTAAGGAGAGCCTGATTCCACACAACTTTGTTGTAACAGACATCAGCCTGATACTCAAAGGGGTATGCAATAAGTGCAACGTTAAAGAAATAGCCGCTGAAGCATAAGAAGAGCGTTCCTATTTTCCCTCACGTCATGAACACGCAACATATCCACGCCTTTTGTAGAGAGATATAGGGAGGTAGCTATAGTTTCAGGCAACCTTTCATCGACATTTGAGCCAGTAATTTTTCCCATAAAGCTCTTTCTGGAGGTTCCGAACAGCACGTCAACCCCTATATTGAATGAAACTGCCTTAGATATAAATTCAGCACTCGTTTCAGGGGATTTTGCAAATCCGATTCCAGGGTCTATGGTGATCTCTGAGGGCGATATGCCATAATTCATAAGTTCGCTGACCCGATTATAAAAGAACATAACGGTTTCCGATAATGCATCATCATAATGTGTCAATTGATTCATGGTTTGGGGAGTTCCTCTCATGTGCATAACAATGCAATTCTTATGATATTTCTTTGCAACCTCTTTCATCTGCCCAGAGGCAAAACCTGAAATATCATTTATGAAATGAATCTTTCCTGAAAATATTTCGGCCGTGGAGGGGTTTCTCGTATCAATAGAGACTTTCGCTTCCTTTTCCAAAGCTGTGTTTTCAAAAAAAAGGGACAACCTCCTTTGCTCTTCCTCAGGATTAATAATATCTGAAGTGGGTCTTGTACTTTCGCCACCCACATCCACAATATCAGGTGAGGTTGATAGAAAACTATTGATTTTTTCAATGCTCGACACCCTTGAACTGTGGAAGAAGGAATCCGGGGTGATATTCAATATGCCCATAATCCTGGGAAATCTAAATCTTCCATCTATTTTATTCATGATTTTTACGGAAAAATTGTGGGCAAATTGATGAAAGGGAGTCTGAATGAGTTCATCTTCGAGTTCATCAACGTGGAGATATCTTTCTTCCATCATCTTTATGGAATCTCCCAGTTTCACTTTTTTCATGTTTCCCCTGTTTTTCATTTCATCCTTATCGTGAAAAATTCTGAATTTTGCACCATCAGAACGAGTTTCATTCATTACTTCTACAGGGTAAAGGAACCTATCCACAAATTGCAATATTCGATCATAATTTAACATTTGCTAAATCTGCCTGCAAAAGCCACCCTTTAAGGAAGAAATTGCAAAAAATGCAAGTCTCCAATAACATTAATAGGCTTCTTGCAATACGTACTTCCTATCAAGTTTCAAAGGAGTGATCACAACGGCAGGTAATTCTAAAACAAAGATTCAGGTAGCGCCAATTAGGAGTTACACAGATATTCACGAGCTTTCCACAGCTATCAGCAAGGGCCTTAGCCTTCAGCAACGACGAATGGTTTCTGAAGAGTCTATGGAAGCGGCAGAACATCTTATAAATTTCTTCGGATATAATGACAGGGTTATTGACAATATGCTGGAACCCGAAGACAGGGATGCATTTTATACAATGGAAGATATTGGAGTTCTTCAAACCGAAAGGGAGGAAACCACTCTTTTCGATGGCAGGGAGTGGAGAATCCATTACTGGATACTGAATGTAAAGAGAATAATAGAACTCTCAAACATGAAGATAGATGAGAGGGAACTCATAGCAGACACAGAATTCTCAATATATCAGGAAATTCCCGATGAATACTGGAAACCCAATTAGGATAACAGATGCACATCGCAATTTTAGACCAGGAAAAGTGCCATCCCAAAAAATGCCATCGTGAATGCCAATATTATTGTCCTCCTGTTAGGAGCGGGACAAAAACAATTGATTTTCCCGGCCCTGATACACAGCCTATTATTACAGAATCATTATGTATAGGGTGTGGAATATGCCCCAAGCGATGCCCTTTCGGTGCCATAAAGATCATCGGAATACCGGATGAATTGAACCGTGACATTATTCACCAATATGGCCTTAACACTTTCCGCCTTTATTCAATGCCAGTTCCGGAGAAAAATGCCGTGACTGCGATTCTTGGCTCTAATGGCATGGGAAAGACGACGACCATGAATATTCTCTCTGGCGTTATAATACCTAATTTTGGGGATTATGAATCAAAGCCCGATAAGGACAAAGTCATAGAAAGATATTCAAAATCAATTTTGGGACAGTATTTCAGGGATATATATGGTGGGAAGAGAAAGACTGTTCTGAAGAGCCAGTTCGTTGACCAGATTCCCAGGGTAGCGAAGGGGACAATAAGGGAAATCCTGGAGAAAAATAACATATCAGGCAAGCTCGACGAGGTGGTTGAGGACCTGAACCTGAAAAATTCACTATCCAAGGATGTGAAAAGCGCTTCCGGAGGGGAACTTCAGAAACTTGCCATAGGAACTGCGTTCCTGAAGGATGCAGATATTATCCTCATAGATGAGATGACATCCTACCTTGATATCTCAGAAAGGCTGAACATTGCCAAAAAGATTCAAGAGATGGCAAAGAAGAAGACGCTTTTTGTGGTGGAACATGACCTTGCGATACTTGATTGGATAGCAGATTCCATTCATCTCGTTTACGGGCAGACAGGTGCTTATGGAGTTACAGTGAAGCAAAAATCATCGGGAAAGGCGATCAATGAATTCCTCGCAGGGTATTTACCGGATGAAAATGTGAGAATAAGGCCATATGCCATTGAATTTGACGAGAAAGGCTTTGTGAGAACCCAGGTAACCCCAGATCTCGTCAACTGGAACAATTTTTCATTAACTCTAGGAGATTTCACGCTGGAATCAAGGGCCGGAAAAATAGAATCAAGCTCCGTTGTCGGGGTGCTAGGTGGCAATGCGTTGGGAAAGACCACATTTGTCAAGGTTTTGGCTGGAGTTATCGAAGCCAAGGATGCAGTTATTGAACCAAAGCTGAAAATAGCATACAAGCCACAATACATAAGCACTGATTTTCCCGGAACTGTTTCCGAACTCATTTATGCTACCGTAAAGGAGAGGTTTGATGACTCTTTCCTCAAGGTTGAATTGTTCAAGCCTCTTGAAATAGATTCCTTGATGGAGCAGAATGTATCTTCACTTTCCGGAGGGGAACTGCAAAGGCTTTCCATAGCAATCACACTTGCTACAGATGCAGATCTTTACCTGATGGATGAACCATCTGCCAATCTGGATAGCACGTTCAGAATGATCTGTGCAAAGGTTATCAGGAAAATAATGGAATCAAATCGCAAGAGTGCACTAATAGTGGATCACGATGTATATTTCATTGATCTTATCTCTGATTCACTGGTGGTTTTTGGGGGGGAACCGGGAAAGCACGGATACACGATTGGACCCATGAGGATGGATGAAGGAATGAACACATTCCTGAAAATGGCTAATATAACATTCAGGAGAGACCATAACACAAAGAGGCCCAGGATAAATAAGCTGAACAGCAGCCTTGACCGGGAACAAAAATACTCAGGAAACTATTATTATAAGGGATAAAAATGGATCTTGTTCACAGGGAAGGGCTTGCAAGGGTTGGAAAATTCTCAACTCCACACGGTGTCATAACCACCCCGACAATAATGCCCGTTATCAATCCAAACCTCAGGATATTATCAATCGATGAAATGAAAAAAATGGGTATGGAGGCAATTATAACCAACAGCTATATCATACGGAGGAATGAAAATTTAAGAACCCATGCCCAGGAAAAGGGGCTGCACGACCTGATAGGCTTTAACGGACCCATCATGACAGATTCTGGCACGTTCCAGAGCTATGTTTATGGCGACATTGAATATGGCAATCTGGAGATCGTTGATTTTCAGGAGCAGATCGGTAGCGACATCTCAACAATCCTGGACATCTTTTCAGTTCCGGAAGATACGCATGAAAAGGCTGAGAAAGCGGTAATGGAAACGTACAGAAGGATGAATGAGGTCACTACCGAAAGGAAGACAATCATTGCAGGGCCGATACAGGGATCTGTTTACAACGATTTGAGGGAAAAGAGTGCAAGGTTGATGTCCGGAACACTGGCAGGATATCTTCCAATAGGTGGGGTAGTCCCTCTATTGGAGCAGTACCGATATGGAAAATTGTGTGAAATAATCATCAACTCAAAGATAAACGCCTCTTTTAATAAACCGATCCATCTTTTTGGAGGCGGGCACCCAATGTTCATGGGAATGGCAGTGCTTCTCGGAGTTGATATCTTTGATTCTGCGTCTTATGTAAAATATGCACGGGATGGGAGAATGCTCTTTCAGGAGGGGACGAGGGATCTCAAGGAAATAATAGAATTTCCAATGTGGAGCCCGCTTTATGGGAAATATACTGCCAGGGAACTGAAAGAGGCATCCCTTGATGTAAGAACAAGGGAACTTGCACGGCATAATCTCTTCACGATTTTCATGGAACTGAAAGAAATAAGGGAACGAATTTATGAGCAGACCCTGTGGCAATACGTGGAGGAAAAATCACGGGCGCACCCCTCGCTCTACGCAGCTTTCAGGTCTATCCTTAAATACGGCGAGAAACTGGAGCCGTTCTTCGAGTTGTATAGAAAACCTCCATTATACTACTTTGATGAGCTAACGGAGATGAATCCTTATTTCACCAGGCTGAAAAAATTCCGATCCATATTCATCGGGAGTGGCGAAAAAGTAAGTTATGTGCCCGATGGAGCATGGCAACCATCGAGACTTTCAAGTAGGTTCATTTCAGAGCATTATGAGAAAAACAGCAATCCTTACCTTATCAAGTGGATGGGCATCGAAGTGCCCGTAGAACTTGAAGAAGCCTACCCCGTTGAACAGGTAATAGACGTCATGCACTATGAGGAAGGCTTTGCTGATGATCCGGAAACCGTTGAAAAGTCAGAAGGGGAAAGGGTAAGGAATTTTGATCTTGAAAAAATCAGGGCATTGTGCGATTTTCAATTTGGAATCGGAACCGGCAAGATTGTTTTCCCGCCTGAAACTGAAATAGTCAAGTCAAGAGCCACTGGCAGGATCAGGACAATAAGCCTGAACGGTAAATTCCTTGCCACAATGAGAGCACACGACGGTTTTCTCGGGCTCCACATAGAGGGGGGGAAAAGACTTCAGTCTGTGTCAAAATATCCCGAAAACAGGATTGTAGTTGATGATGAAAGCGCGGATTACAATGCAAGAGGATACAATGTATTCCGTAAATTTGTTGTAGATTTTGATCCAAATATAATTCCATTAAATGATGTGATAGTGGTAAACTCAAAGGACGAACTGCTCGCCATTGGAAGATCCATGATGTCAGGGATTGAACTCGCAACGTATAGAAGCGGTTTGGCGGTAAGTGTCAACCACCACACGCAGGAAAGAGGTCAGGCTTGAGTATCAGGCATTATTCTATTATTATTCCTGTTTTTTGTATAACTGTCTATCACGCTCAAAAACATAGCCAGAACCATTATTGAACCTCCAATAATGGTATAGGTACCAATTCTGTCATTTACCAGGAAATATGAAAATATAGCTGCAAATATGGGCTCTGTTACCAGGACAACACCCGCTTTTTCTGGTTTTACGTAGATGAGGGCCCTATTCATGATGAAATACCCCATTATACCTGCAAATATAGCTGTAAAAACTATGGTGAAGAGGACAAGGGGAGAGTATAGGTCATAATAAATGCTGAAGGTAGGAATCGTTATCAGTGATAGGATGGTGACCGTAAGCATCTGGTAAAAAGTGAACTTCATGGAATCAATACGGGATGAGTGTTTTGAAACATATGCAATCTGTATTGCGTATCCAACGGCACAGATTATCGTAAGAACATTCCCAAACTCGACAGACGATGAGCCGGAGACACCACCTGAAAGTATCGCCAATCCAAACATAGCCAGTAAGACAGCAATCCAATCAACAATAGACACCCTGCTCTTCAGGTATACATATGAAAGGATGGGCACCAATACGACATAAAGGCCGGTAATAATTCCAGAATCTGCTGGCGTTGTATATTTCAGTCCTACAGTCTGAAAATAGTAACCGATGAAAAGAAGAAGTCCTGCAACGAATCCCTCAGTTTCTCCCCCTCTCGTTTTCAATTTTTTGATGCCAACCATGGGCAGCATAATAAGAGATGAGACAAGGAACCTGATGAATAAAAAAATGACCGGGGAGATGAGTTGAAGTGAAAGGTTTATCAAAGGAAAGGTGAGTCCCCACGAGACCGTTGCAAGCAATAGAAGCAAAACATATAACACTCCTTTCGAAGCCATAACCTTACCAGACCTGCCTCAAGAAACTCCAGAATATGATCCTGAGGTAAATTGGGGCAACCATGTATACTAATTATTCTATTTAGGTTGTGATTTCTGTTATCAATGTCGGATCTGCCTTTTATTACCCTGGTTTCGATTCCTGTGCGTTCAAATTATTTATGTTGGCAGATCGCTATAAATCCTCTTGTTTTATCCTCGTCTTTCTTAGTAAGAGACAAGTTGAATTTTGTGTCATAGTGTGTCAAAAAAGTGATCATTATGATATACATTAGTGTGTGCTTCCCGAGAGATCAGGGAATGAAAAAATTATTACACGTCTTGCGGTTAACGAATGGTTCTCCCCAAAATTGGAAACTGTAATTTATTGTGCCCATGTTTTCTATCAGGTCATGAAAGAATAAAATTCTTGGCAGTGAATAATCCTTTTCCCGGCGTAATTTGACAATTCGCAAATCTGACAATAGAAGAGAACCATGAACTGGATCAAAAATTGACTGATGTTTTTAGAAGAACTCCAAAATAGATAAAATTGAAAGGAACTACAGAGATAAACGCCTTGGGAACAATATGTGGGAAAGAAGGGCAGGATTTCGGAGGACCAGGGAAGCAACAACCCTGGATGGAAAGTCTATGTCTCCAACTCTGCCAATAACTTCCATGTTCTCTTCCCTGGAAATGATTTCATAGAGCTTTACAAAGGAATAATCTGTTATTCTGGCAAACAACTTCTGGATCATTAAATCTATTTTCAATTCAGTGCCTATCTCAGATTTCCACATTTTCTCATAGGATTTCAGTTTCTTCTCGGAGAGATCATTTCTTTCCAGGGCATGTTCCAGTGCAATTGCTGCCTTTGAGCCTGAAAGGATTCCGGTGTAAATTCCGCCTCCGCTTAGGGGCTTTACGATCCCTGCCGCATCTCCAACCAGGAGTGCCCTTTCACCATAAGTCTTGCTGAGGGTGCTGATTGGTATCGGGCCGCCTGTTATTGAAAGAATCTTATTATTCCTGAATCTCCTGTTCAGTTCATGGAAATAATTCCTGCTTGTTCCACCTATACTGGCAGTACCGATTCTGGAGGTATCGCCCGCTGGTGTCGCCCATGCAAAGTATCCTTTCGTGATTGCGCTTCCAAGATACACATTGACATTATCCTGATCCTCAAGTTGTTCTGCAGATTCCACCTGATACGCCGATACAACTCTCTTAATTCTCTCTCCAAATAGATCCTTTCTTACGATGCTATTGGCACCGTCCGCACCTATGACCGCTCTAGCCTTTAATTCCTGAATATCCCTGTTGCATCTTGTTCTTACCATTATTCCATCGGGATCCCTTCTTATGGCAAGTGCCTTGGCGTTTATAATCAGTTCAACACCTGCTCCCGTTGCCATTCCAGACACATCCTTATCGAATTCATCCCTTTCCAGGACAACAGTTTCATCCGCCTTTGATATGCTTATTTTCCCGTCATTTGGAAAATATACATGGGCTCCGTGGACTTTATTTATTATGGAACCGGTTTTCACAAATTTTAAAACTCTTTTTGATACCAATCCAGTGCATTCAACTGGCTTGCCAACTTCCTGATGCTCTTCAAGCTGTTTTACAGTAAAGCCCTTTTTTGCAAGAGCATAAGCTGCATAAGATCCAGCAGGTCCCGCACCAACTACAATGACATCTTGCACAGTAACCAATTTCAGGATGCTTAATTTACTTTCGCGGCATTTCCACTTCCTCAATCACAGGTAATGTCCGCAAAAGAACGATTCAGACAATTTCATGAATCGTCAAGTAATTTTCTCCAGTTATCATCCCCGGTGTGGGTTTTCGGGAATGTGCCTTCTTAAAATCCTCACTTTCAGTCCACGCCTTGAAATCGCTCATAGTTTCCCAATAAGTCAAGACAACGTATGTATCAGCTTTGACCGGCCTCAGTATTTCGTTCTTGACAAATCCTTTCATATGCTTCATGTTTTCATTTGTATTCGAAAACCTCTGCTCGAAATCGTGAGACATCGATGGATCTACTGGAATATGATTCTGCACTACGATCATAAACATCCATGGCAACTTCAATATTTATTAGTTTTGGAAATAACCCTCAAGCGTATTCTGCGATGGGTGAATGGCGTTTTTAAGCTTTGATTTTGGAACTTTCCCGGCAAGATTAAGTGCCATGTCAAAACTTTCCAGAACGCGGTTCACCGTTTCCTCAATTCGTTTCGCATAATATGCCCAGTCAGGTTCAAATAAAAACTCCTGGCCATCGATAAAAGGTTCCACTTCCTGTGGCGTTCTTGAACTGTCAGTGACAATCCATGAGACCTTCATTCCCGGAATGAATCTTTCACCCTGCTCCTGAAGTTTCCTGGATATCCTGACATTTGCAAGAGAATCTGCATCCTTGTACTTTTCATAATCCTTTACCGATCGTGAAATAACAAGCTTCTTGATATCCAGGGTTCGGTCACCTTCCAATAGGCGCCTTACAATTTTCTCGCTGAATTCCCTGGCACCTTCCTTATCCCTCTTCATTATGAAGTCAAAGACTGTCTCAAGCACCTCACTCTGGAGATCGAAGGAATCTGTCCTCCTGACTTCATATCCACGGACGAGCATCTTTCCCTTGTCAGATTCTGGATAGATAATCATTCCCACATATCTCTTCTTGGCTCCGTGGGAAAAGAATGGATCCATTACCTTTTCAAACTCGATGGAAACGGACAGCTCCGATGATATTTTAGAACTCAGTTCTTTGCCTGTCTTTACGGCATCTTCATCAGATGCCGCGCCTGATTCGATAAAAACACTGTCAGTATCACCATATATAACCCTGAAACCCTCCGTTTTCAATCTTTCGATTAGCTTCATGATTGTCATCCTGGCATATGCCGTGATGGAACCGCCAATCTCAAGATTTGTGAAACGGTAAAAGGATGATGCAAGCACTCCATAGAATGTATTCATGAGGATCTTGAGAGCGTTCTGAACCCCGTCATAATACTCATATTCGTCCCCTGAGGACTTTTTCAGCATGCCTTTCACTTTATCCCTTTCGTCCATCAGCTCCTTTAAAATTCTTGGCACCAGTCCCTCCTTCTGCTTCACATCAAGAAATCTTACTCCTGATGGAGATACGGTGGTGCCATCTGGATCAATTGTTGTGAAGCAGATATTATACTTGATAATCATTGAAGGGTACATGCTCTTGAAATCCAGTACAATTACCCTGGAATACAACCCTGCTCCAATGGATTCTACGTGCCCCCCCTCAATGGGTTTCTCCTTCAGGGCCTGGGATGCAGTCATGGGAACTCCAATGTTTTCACGGTCAGCCTTTCTTATGAGGATTGAATCCACATAATTGCTTGTTCCACCATTGGTTGTATCCTCAAGTGGAAGCTTTGTCACTGTTGCCATGAACATATTTCTGTCAAGCACCCTCATCTTATCCATAATCAGGTATGTAAGGTATGAGTCCTTGATGCAATAGTCAATGACCTCCTGTTTCCTGTTCTTCCATTCTTCTTCTATTTTCAGGCGATCAATATCATCTTTTCCTTCCCCAAGAAGTTCCTGTGAAACATAATTCAAGGTTTCATGCTTTGGCCTCAGAATCCTTTTCACATTCCACCAGACATCGCTCACAATTCTCCCCTTCAATCTCCAGTACTGGTTCTGGATTCTTCTCGGTTCAGATCCGTCGCGACCGATGCTGAACCTTACGCCATACCTTTTCATTCTGTATTCAATAACAGGAAGGTCGTAGCCATCCACATTGTATCCAATCAGAACATCCGGATCCTGTTCCTTTACCAGCTTTACGAAATTTTCAAGCAATATTTCCTCTTCTCCGTCTATCGCCCCTTTGGTAATTTTTTTCCCCTCGGCTATGGTATACCCTATTACCAGAATCTTTCCATATTGCTCAGAGGAGTTTTCAGGGAACGCATTTTCTATATCAAAACTCAGGACCTTAATCGAGGGATTAAAATCCCTGGTAGTCTCGATTTTTTCCGCCCTGATCACAATATCAGTATAGTACTTTCGACCCGGATTCTCAACCTCCCCACTTATCTCAACGCAGGCACCAAGATCCAGATCGTATATGAACCGATGGTGAAACGGGATATCTGCAGCCATGACGATAGAAACAAATAAACCTCTTATCTCAGGTACTTTCCATGGGTGTTTTATGTATATGCGATAGGCATCCTTCATCTCCCCGTTTACCAGTAGGGACTTCTTCTCCATCTTTACAAACTCAGGATTTTTCCTGATTCCATCCAGTTCACTCTGCTGTGGTGTTATGACATCAAAATATGGAAGGAATCCATAATATAATGCTGTCACCGATCTTCCATCTTCTGTCCTGCCGAAAAGTTCCACTGTGAGTGGCTCTTCACGGAAGGAATATGAAGCCGATACCAGCCTCATTTTTACGTTCATATATAGCCATTCATAATTATTACTTAAATAGTGTTCATTTTTTTGGCGAATAAATCCAAGACTATAATGAAGGCTGCCATTATCGACAAAACAATTAATAACAGAATTCTTATTATATTGTTACCGGAAACGGTGCGGTGTCATGAACATTTTAAATAAACTTGTAAATAGCCATAATCTTTATCGGGAAAACTCTATAAATCTGCAGGCATCTGAAAACGTCCTGAGCCCTTCAGTGAAAGCGGCGCTGGGCTCTGATCTTGCGTCCAGATATTCACATGTTATGCCATCTGGATATAATGGCTATGGGGGATGTAAGTATTCAGAGGAAATCCTGACTGAGACTGAAAATGTAATTAAGGCACTTTATGGATCTAAATTTGCCGAGGTCAAGACAATTGGAGGGCACGTGGCAGCCGAGGTTGCAATACTGGCCACAATGAAAAAGAAGGAAAACATGCTTGCCATCGGGGAGGAATCCGGTGGATATACAGGATATTTTGGAAATTACATTCCAGCCATGTTTTCATTCAACACATACAAGATTCCATATGATGACAACGAACAGGAAATCATCTATGAAAAGATGGACCGAATTTCAAAAAATGTCAATCCCTCGGTAATAATGCTCGGGCAATCTTTCTTTGTCAAGCCATATGACATGAAGAGGATCAGGGAAATAGCCGAT
>JAJZXT010000086.1 GCA_021806355.1 Thermoplasmata archaeon | reverse complement strand
CAGATTCCTTCTCATGTTCTTGTATTTCTTGTGTACATGATGAGCTTCCTTTCCGAACTTGTGAACCTTACCTGTTTCAGGATTGGCTACTACGGCAATATGGCCGGTGGCATTGCGGTCAACACCAAGATATGCATCTGGTTCAATCATATTTCCATCTGGTATGGTTACTGATACGTATGCATATTTCCCGTCTATCTCCACCTGGTTGATTTTTGAGAAATCGTTCCTGAAATGGTAGTTCAGTGTTAGTTTCAGGGATGGTATATAGATCTCCCTCTTCCCATGATTGAATTTTATGCCCTGTGCCGGCAGGGTCAGC
This sequence comes from Thermoplasmata archaeon, assembly GCA_021806355.1. Lineage (GTDB taxonomy): Archaea > Thermoplasmatota > Thermoplasmata > Thermoplasmatales > Thermoplasmataceae. The sequence goes on along the minus strand of JAJZXT010000086.1, from coordinate 2,231 downwards.
TTGATTTTGCTGACCTTTCTTGCATTTTTATCTCTTGCATACTTTCTCAGTATCTGGTTTGATATGACGGATTTCAGTTCGAATTGCTTTACGTCTTTCGATGATAATGTTCTATGATCAATGGCAAATTGGGCTACCTGCCTTGCTTTCTTCAGTTCTGTGGAGAAATCCCTGTTATGCCTGATCTTGTATGTCAGTATCATACGTGCTTCTGCTCCTCTATGTATTTTCTTATAGCTGGCTCGGAGATATGGCCTACGGATTCTACATAATAACTTCTCGTCCATAGCGTTGGAAGTTTACTCCTGAGTTGAGGAAATTCCTGCCTTAACACTCTCGATGTATATCCCTTCAGTTGCTGGACAACATAATGTGGTGCCAATGTTGGGTCTGCCTTAATGAAAAGATGAACCTGATCTGGCATAATTTCCATCTGTTCAATTGCTATTCCCAACTCCTTGGCTTTAAGAAGCATTAGTTCCTTTAATCTTGTATCAATATTTCCGATTAATACGCTTCTTCTGTATTTCGGGCACCAGATCAGGTGATATCCCACATTGTAGACAGATTTGCTGCTCCGTTTCCATCTCTGGGATGCCATAACAGAATATATTGTTGACATATATGTACTATCGCATTCATCCCACGACTGAAGTCATGGGCTTTCTGCTCAATAGATCGTAAATGATGTTACGCTTCAGATCAATAAAGGTGAAGTTTTTGGCCTTCTTGGACCCAATGGAGCAGGCAAGACGACATCCATGAGAATGTTTATGCTGCTTGATTTCCAATACGAGTGGAAGCGCGATGATTAACGGATATGACACTTCTGACAAAAACGACGCAATGAAGATCAGGAAAATGATAGGCATAGTCCATGATAATTTTGGTTTGTATGAAACGTTAAGTGCTTACGATAACCTTGAATTTTTTGGCAAAATGTATGAGTTCCCAGAGAAAGAACTGAGGCAGAATATTGAAAAGTACCTGAAGATGCTTGATATTTGGGAAAAGAGGGATGCTCCTGTAGGATCATACTCCAAAGGAATGAAACAGAAGGTTGCTGTTGTTAGGGCCCTTATTCACGAGCCTGAACTTCTTTTTCTGGACGAACCAACCGCAAACCTTGATCCTGAAGCTTCGAAAACCATAAGGGATATCATACTTGAGTTAAAGAAGGAGAACAGGACAATATTTCTGAATACCCATAATCTTGACGAAGTTCAGAGAATTTGTGACAGGGTTGGAGTTATGAGGACAAAATTAATTGCCATGGATACGCCTTCTAACCTGGAAGCAGCTATCGGGAAGAAGATTACTAAATTCCAGCTGGAAGAAGTCAATGAAAAGATTCTTGATGCATTAAGATCAGGGAACCCTAAAAGCATTGCAAGTGAGGGGAATGAAATTATACTCGAAATGAACAATCCTGAAAAAGAAACACCATCTTTTGTAAATGCGATTGTAGGGGCAGGTGGAAAAATAAAGGCTGTGATTGGAATTGGTGCAAGCCTTGAAGAGGTTTATCTTAACCTTGTGAGGGATAAATAACATGGATCTTTTGAAGTCGTGGGCTATAGCCAGAAAAGATCTGAAAATAATAAAGAAGAGGAAAATCCTGTTGGCAATGCTCATCGGTTTTCCTCTGATCATAGGGGTAGGCCTTCCTTCAATCACCGAGGTTCTCATCGCGAGGAAGGGCTTTATAGCTTCTACTGACTCCGACCTTATAAGTGCTTTTGGCTTCTTTTTCATTATTCTCTCAGCATTTATTCCTCTTTACCTTTCTTCTTATGGCATCATTGGTGAAAAAATAGAAAAGAGCATTGAGCCACTCCTCTCTACTCCAACGAAAGATGGGGAGATTCTCATGGGAAAATATCTTGGTGCCTGGATTCCATCCTTAGCAGCGGTGTATGTTGGGGCTGCAATATTCATGATCCTCATTGATTTGCTCACCCACAATGACTTTAAGTATTATTTCTTTCCAAACAATAGCTTTTCGATTCTTCTCATAGTAGCTGTTCCTGCTGCTTCCACTTATGCGATCACATTGAGTGTGTTTGTATCTTCCAAGGTAAACAATGTGATAAGTGCATACCAGGGAGGCGGTGTGACTCTTATTCCTTTCGTAATACTGTACGTAATGGGAGAGATAGGAATAGTGAAGCTTTACGAGACAAATAATGTGCTTTATATCTCACTGGCATTGGCAATTATCGCAGTTATTA
>JAJZXT010000123.1 GCA_021806355.1 Thermoplasmata archaeon | reverse complement strand
CGATCTCATCTTTTTCATAGGCTATTCAATTTCAGAGACTGTATTTGTCCCATTGATTTCCAAGATATCCAAAAGAAACAGTTATTCAGCAAACATAGGCATTTACAACACAATTCAATACTCTGGCCAGTTTGTGGGGAGCATTACTGCAGGTGTCGTTTTAACATTAGATCTTTCATTGGGATCGGCGATCCGCATATCATACATTCTCCTTGGAATAATGCTTTTCTCATTTCTTTTTCTGTATCTTGGAACAAGATACATGGAGCCTTTACATGCTATGCGAGAAGGGGAGAGTGCGGATCTGCCGACGTAAATTATCCAGCCTTAGATGCAGTTGCTTCCTGAATACATTGGATAAAACAGAAATGAACGAGGGAATGTAGGAATGAGGCGGATCTAAAATTTGGCATCTGCAAAACCTGCTGCCATGAGCTGGTCGTTGATCATGGGATACAAACTAATAAAGCAGTAACTAACTTTCAGGCAAGTGGATGTCTTTTAGTTCTGCTTTCTCTTTTTCTGGTTCGTAGTTAGATAAGCGAAGTCAAGAACCAAAATTCTGCGTATTTCAGAGCAGGATGAATATAAACAGTACTCGATTAACAGTGCTCTGATATGATGTTTGCCGGCCTAAGCTAAGATCATGTCTGAAAACGCATTTTAATTGTATTCTTGCAGTTGTCTTTGCCCATATAATCAGGGATCGTGTGTCGGGAATGGCCACGTAAGTTCAACTGGCAGAAAGTACCGATGCTGTGATTGTGGGAACCCGGATTACGATTCTTGGATTACATATGGTGAGGGAAAGCCTCGTATAGGTGTATAAGGGAGACAGCTGCCATATAAAACGAACAATGAGTCAGGAGAATTTAGGTTAGCAACATAGGTGTTGAATGATTAATCTCCAATGACCTTTAATGCCAGCTATCCTCCTGTTCTCTTTCCAATTTACCATTAATTCTGGAATTTCACCTCTATCTTTGCTCAGTGATTTATATGGCCATACACTCAGATCCTCTGGGAGTCGCTCAAAATATTAAGTAATGCTTTTGCAGTATTCGATTAAATTTTTAACTGAATACCCGGAATCCTGATCAACTTTGTCTCTTCAGTGGGCTTACTGTTACCTAAGAAAAAAATAGATCTAAAGTATGTAGACTAGCTGAAGAGGATAATACTTCCGTTGAAATAGTAATAATTGTATTTCACCCCCATCAAAGATTATGAATGGTCTTTAACTGAAACCGCTTTTTACATGGTGTCTGATCGTGGCTTGGCGGATTCTTCCGATTCAAACTGGATCGTGACATGATTTACACCGTATGCTGAGAGCCGGTCCTCAATCCTAGCCTTAGTAGAATAAAGATCCCCGATCTTCATGAAGAAAGGTACACTGAGATGTAACGTAGCAACTCTCTCGTGTTGACAGATGTCCCATATGTGGAGGTGGTGTGCATTGGGAAATTCTTCCCTGATCCTGTCCTCCACCTCCTTTATACTTACAGGCGAACCTTCCAGGAGTATGTTGATATTTCTTCCAAACATCTTCCTGTTTCCATAAATTATGATGACCAGGACAGCATAGCTTCCAATATAATCTAAAGGCAGTCCGGTAAAATATTCTGATGCCAGGGAGAATGCCAATGTTACAATTATCGCTCCGAGGTCCTGAAATGTGTGATTGAAAAGAACACTGAAGTTTGATTTCTCATCCTTTTCCAGGAAAAACGCAGCTATGAGCAGCAATACAAGGGCCATAATAGAAGGTATAACAGCCGAACCCGGTGATCTAACAGCGTTTGTCAGAAGAAGATGGGTAGTTTCCAGAGCTGAATACACAGCCATTGCTGTGAAAAGCAATATTACTGAAGTATTGAGGAGAGTTTCAACCCTATGGAAACCGTATGAATGATGAGCATCATCAGGTTTTCCTGCTATACGGTTGACTAGAAAGATAAATGATATGGATAAAGCATCCACAACCCTGTCTGTTGCAACAGAGAGAGATATGGGGTTTCCGGTATGCAAATATGAATACAGGAATATACCAAGTATTATCCAGTATATGGACGCTGCAATGGTATTCCTATATAGCGTGTTGCCGCGGTTACCGATCATTATAACTGTTTAAGTTCTATAACGGTTAATCCATTTAAATATTTAGAATTCCCGCTGTGAACCTAAGGTGGTGATTTTTCCCGTTTCCCAATCTAAACCTGATAACACCTAACCTCCCTGTACATTAAAGACAAGATACTATTGAGTCATTGCATAATATAAATGGAAAAAGTGCTTTTAAGACATCACCTTATTTTTTAGATAGACTGGTTCGAGTTGACCGGTCGGGATTTGCTTATTGTTTTAAGCGAATACTTTAATCCAATGTTCTTAGATTTTCTCACTAAAGTTGCTATTCCTCCCTTTCCGGATCGTTTTAAAGATAATTGGAACCTTTTCTCTTCACACCTAACTTTTCGTAAATGTGATCTGAGCTGATTATTTCGCCTCCACAGAGCGAGGCATGGAAAGAGTCAAAAACTCCAGTTCTCTCGTGATCT
>JAJZXT010000094.1 GCA_021806355.1 Thermoplasmata archaeon | reverse complement strand
TTTACGCAGGAACCTGGAGTGACTGGATATCGTACGAAGAAAATAAGGTGATAAAAACTCCTCACCAGGAATTATAGGAAATGTTCAGATCTTGAACTGTCTGCAGTAGCCTAAGGATTGCCATTTTTCTTCCTCAGTAATTTCACTTTCTCCTTCAGTGAATCTGCTATGGCAGAGATTTCATTGTAACCCTTTGCCTGAACTATGTAGCTGTTCTCGTCCGTCTGGCTTATTCCATACATTTGCATTATTCTCCTTAGAAGCTTTTCCTCTGATATAGTGTCAGGAATATTTTGTATTTCATTCGCTATATCATCCTCCCGTTTTATGAGAATTGCATTTCTTGAAAGTTTTGCTGAGGCTTCACTGCTCATGTATTTTCTTGGTTTTCCGGAATCAACGATGAGAATAAGTGAGGCATCAAATCGAAATTTCTGTAATATCAGGTTCTCCATAATAGCATCGGTCATCATCTGCCCATCGAAGGTCATAAAAATGATTCTAATGCCCTCAGTTATCAAAACAAACATATTCGAGATGCCATCGGGTAAGCCGCCTCCGGGCTTCTTGCATATCGACCCGCTTTTTCTGAATAGATAATTCAATTGATCCAGTGATCTGGAATTTCCCTGATTTACAACCTGTGGAGCAGGATGAACTTCCTTGATTGATGAATTCTGCTGCCCTTTTGCCTCTCCGATCTTTTGCCCACATGACTGGCAGAAAACTGATCCTTCCGGCATTATAGCCCCACAATGGTTGCACTGCATCAATATCCCCTAAAGATATTACGGGGAATAATTAATTTTGCTAAATTTTGAACGCGAATCCGTCCTTACTTTGATATTTTCATCCAAGAAAGGTTCCTGCAAGAATATTTAAAGCAAGTGCCAAGGCAATTACCACCAGGAATATCTTTAGGTTCCAGCCCAGAATCTTTGCTCCATCTATGGGCGGTATTGGGATCATGTTGAACAGTCCCAGCCATAGGTTAATTTTGAAAACGTTCATGAGTATGAACCCTAATATTCCATGGAATGAACCAACGAGGTATATTGCATATACTATTCCTCCAATCATGATATTTGTGGCTGGTCCCGCTAGTGCAGATTTTCCTATCTTTGATTGATCGGTTACTCCCGTGAATTGAACTGCACCGGCTGTGGCAAAAAGTGATCCAAGAAGTGATGAGATGATTATTAAAATGAGGCCAAGATTCCATTTCCTGAAGAAAGCTATTGCGCCGAGACGAATTGCAACAAACCTGTGCGCTCCTTCGTGTGCTGAGAAAGCCAGCACTATTGAGAAAAGGCTGACAATAATAACCAGGGGCAATTCGCTTAGGGGAAACCTTGTGTTCACATATATGGAGATTACATATCCCGTAAGAAGAACGAAAACTGCAATAAAGAAATCCCTGATTTCCCTGTCAAACATGATTTTGTGTTGCGTATACATGTTTCAAGGCTCCTCCGGAAATCTTGTCCTTGCAACCCCAACGAGAATGGCTGAGATAAACGCAATGAGGAGCAGAGGCAGGATGAAATTTTCATTGGCGATAAGAGATCCAAATGTTGGGGGAATCATTGGTGGTATTGTCAGGGGCCTTGTAAATTTCACCGCTATAGAATAATTTTTTCCGGAAATGTCAAAAATGGGTATATTGGATGGTGCAATGTAGCCACTTCCAGAATCACCAAAATGCAGGGAATATGTTCCATTGCATACTTCAAGGGTTATGTTGCTGCCGGTAGAACTTCTACTCAGGTCAATAGGGACATACCCAGAATTATTGCCCATGGATGTGATGTTTACATACCATGGAATATTATTAAGTCCCGTTTCATGGATAACCAGATCATAATATTGAATGGTAAGTGTGGAAAATAAACTGATATTCTTCCCGCTGATAGTAAATGAACCGGAGAGGTTTGACATGCGATAAATGTTCACAAAGTTGTGTATGGTGTAGAAATAGGTTCCATTTGACAAACCAAATCTAACGCTCTTTGTACTTGATTTCATGAATAATCCAGTCCCTCCGGAGTAAGAGGTAACGTTGATCTCCCATGTTATCGGTTTTCCATTTGGGTTGCTGCCTGGATATATCAGATAATAATTGACAAAGTATTGAACCTTGACGAATGTTATGGTGATGTTTAACTGGCTGCCATTGACAATAAGAAACCCTGAATATTCTGGTCTGAACGTTTTATTGGTGGTCTGGACAGAGTAGGCATAAGTTCCATTGACGATGTTTATACTGTAACTCCCATTGACTGAAATAGCTGAAGATCTATTTCCGGCTGTCAGGTTTACAAACCAGTATCCATCTTGAAGGCCGGTTTCGTTGAAAAATACCTTGTAGAGCACTTGCACAAACAGTATATTTATCGTCCTATTTTGCTGGTATACACTAAAATCAGGGATATAGGTCGCTCTGAAAGTTTTATTTGACGTTTGCACGGTAAAGTTATATTGCCCATTTATCAAATGGAAGGCGATCCTTGAACCGATAGTGCCATTTTCTGAGATTCCCGTTGAGAGATTAACGTACCATAAGCCATTTCC
>JAJZXT010000080.1 GCA_021806355.1 Thermoplasmata archaeon | reverse complement strand
ATTCACTGCAGTTCCAGAGACGGTAAATGTACCGGCATATGAGGATGGTTCGTATATCTTGTCGCTTGTAGAATTTAAGAAACTGTAAGTGCCATTGATAAGATTGAATGTTATTGTATTGGTTATTGAACTTCCATGGTAGATGTAGCCGGTGCTGTTAGTCACATTTGCATACCAGATGGTGCCAGAAGGCAATCCAGTTTCTGTGAATGTTACTTTATAAGTTACAGGGGAGAATGTTATAGTTTCCTGTATTGCACTCCCATTAACCATTAAAGAACCTGAGGATGCCGAAGGCCCGTATAACTTGTTGCTTGTCTGGACTGAATATGCAAATGTTCCATTAGTTAAATTTACAGAATATGTCGGTCCTGTTAATGCACTCGAATTATGCCCCGTTGTGTTCACATACCAGGTTGATCCGGAAGGCAACCCCGTTTCAGTAAAGGCGACGGCGTATTTCACATATCCTAAAACTGACACATTGTTTGAGAAAGCATTTGTAACATAAATATTTCCGTTCGAACTGTCGAATGCTACTCCAACAGGGCCTTTACCAACATTGATGCTCTGAATAACCTTATTTGTTGAACCGTTTATTACAGAAACGTTGTTTGAACCACAGTTCGCAACATACACATACCCATTTGAACTGTCGAATACTGCTACTTGTGGTTTTTTGCCAACATTGATGCTCTGAATAACCTTATTTGTTGAACCGTCTATTACAGAAACGTTGTGTGAACAACAGTTCGCGACATACACATACCCGTTTGAACTGTCGAATGCCACTCCAGAAGGAAATTCGCCAACTGTGATATTTTGAATAAACTTATTTGTTGAACCGTCTATTATGGAAACATTGTCTGAAGCCTCGTGCGAGACATACACATACCCATTTGAACTGTCGAACGCTACTCCATCAGGACATTTGCTAACATTGATGCTCTGAATAACCTTATTCGTTGCACCATCTATAACAGAAACATTGCCTGAAGCACTGTTCGGAACATACACATACCCATTTGAACTGTCGAACGCTACTCCCTCAGGATATTTTCCAACATTGATGCTCTGAATAACCTTATTTGTTGAATCGTTTATTACAGAAACGTTGTCTGAACAATAGTTCGAGACATACACATATCCGTTAGAACTGTTAAATGTCACTCCATTAGGGGATTTGCCGGCAGTGATGCTTTGAATAATCTTATTCGTTGAACCATTTATTACGGAAACATTGTCTGAAATAACGTTTGCGACATACAAATATCCGTTTAAACTGTCGAATGCGACTGCAATGGGGTATCCGCCAACAGTGATATTTTGAATAACCTTATCCGTTACACTTGCATCTTTGTGTGTGGGAAGGTTCCCAATAAAAGGGTTCCCAGAAGCCGAGGCAGTTGTATAAACATGACTATCGTTGATTATACTATTGCCCTGAGCATATGGAACGGAATCAGCATTATCCCCTGAAGCCACAAACTGATCTGTATGATCGGTTGCCACAGCAAACGATGTCCCCATAAATATTATTGTTACGAGCAGAACAGATAGCGTCAGAAGCAATCTTCCCATAAGAGGGCAGTAAAACTTAGTATTAAACTCCACGTTTCGCGCTTTTTATTGAACTTTCTTATTTGGAAAACCCATCACAAAAGTAATAATATCTCCTCATCACAATTTGTATGTACTTTCATAATTGCCCAATATTTCATGTGTGGATCGTGAAAAACGCCATAATGGATATTGACACCTGCCTTTGACATACTTTTCCCAGTATTATGAACAACTCATCTTTGCATGGCAATCTTTCGTTTGTCAGGGTTAGGCTCTCACATTTACCTGCTATGATATCATTGAAATTGAACCAGTTCTTTATGCCATGTTTGAACTCCACTATGTAAGAACCTGCCTTTCCTTCTTTTTCCATCTTTCTGACAAAATCGTTGAACTGCTTTTTCAATTTTGCACTATTCGCATCCTTGATAATCAGAGCTGGCGTTGTTTCGGGCAGTTCACAATATAAGCCAAGATTTCGTAATAAAACATCAACACCAAGCGGAGACCTTGCCCTGATATTTTCCTTCCAGCGCTTTTTTTCTCATTTTCAAAAAATTTCCAAGCTTCGGCTGGAAGGTTATTGTTGGACTTGCTTTCAGGCATATTAACATGTTAATTCATGCTTTAAATGCGGAGGGCCGGATTCGAACCGGCGCATCCCTACGGAAACAGATCTTGAGTCTGTCGCCTTTAACCTGGCTCGGCAACCTCCGCAATGGTATCCTACATTATTGTTGGGTATATTAAAAGTATTCAGAATTGTTATGGATAAGGGGAGTATCTTCTTATCAATCTAAACCGACTGAGAACATTGGATATCCTCCCAATGCATATTTTCAGTAAAATGCGTGGCACGTAAAAAAAGGTTGTCGTGACATTACATTCATCCTCATTTTTTACTTGGTGAAACCCACAATTTTCCGATTCCCTGTAACATTATCTCAGGGTGCTACAGATGTCCCTCATGTTCAGATTTCATTTCGTCCGTGATTTCCGTCATTTTTATTGATATGTATGGAAAACTTTTGTGCTTGTATAGCTCAACCAAATCCACACGATTCTCTTCTCAATATTTTATCCATCTCAACAAACGTGTTTCTTCCCTGTATTCTTCATGTTGAAATCGGGGATAATATGTAGTAGTTATGGATGCAACAGAATCTTTAGAAGTCATGCAACTGTCCAACAGGCGTGGGAAAGAGATTTAAATTCGTATTTTTTTTAAGGTCATTTCGCAAGAGTATTGAGATTAATACTTATAGCATATTCAGGTAATTATGCTTCCAGAACAGGATGAGTTCAAGCAGGATGTATCAAAACTCCTGCAGGAAATATCCGGAATTGGTTTCCTTCTTCACGGGACATTGAGAAAACACTACATGAAGTGCGGACAACTGGGATGCAAATGCCATTCTGAAATTCGGTAAGCTTCACTCTTCACCATAGGTTTCAGGTTGAATTCCACATCAATCACCCAACCTATGTCAATCCATGCTAAAATATTTGTCTAACAGAATTCTATGTTTTCGACATCAGCAGAAGCTTTTATTTTGCCATAAAAAATGGACTCTTATATAATGAGGATGGCATCGCTTGGCAATGTAAACACAGAATTTTATGTAATCCTGAAATGTCTTGTCAATAGGTCCCGAAAACTACCTTAGTAGCTTCTATGATTTTAGAAAGTTCTTCCTCTGTTACTTTACCTATTCTTTTTATCAATCTTGCCTCTGAAACTGACCTCAATTGGAACAAATCTACTACAGATTTCTTAATCAAATTGTTCACACCATCTGGAGGCAACTCCACCATCCAAGGTACTGAGTCATAGTGTGCCTTATAATCGGTGATCGGCGCGATGACCTTTAATGGTAAAATCCCAATTTCATTGCTACTTACGATCACGCATGGTCTGGTTTTTGTAATCTCAGCGCCAACAGTTGGAGAGAGATTTACCAGCCAAATTTCTCCTTGTTTCATGTCTATTCTCTCTCCAGGAAATCCTGTGAATCCAACGAGGATAGAGAATTAAGGTCATCTTCAGTTTTGTAGTATGCCCTAAGCCTATTTGCTTTCTCAACAACTTCTTTCTTCTTGTCATTTCTGGCTTTCTCCATTACTGCCTCTGATAGAAACTCAGACTTATTTTTCTTAGTTTTAAGGATTTCTATTACATTGTCAGGCAAAGTAACATTGAGTCTCTGAGTTGACACACATAATAATGTGCATCAAATATACATACATTTTGGTGTTTATATTCAATAATTCCTCATTTCCATATATGGACATACATCAGATAATTTTTTTTTCTCCAAAATAGGAGGCTTGCTATTATTGAGATGGCAAAGCGACCATTAATTTCGGTAATGATTAATCACTTGCAAATGATACCCGTTTGAGAGTAGGAATTTGTGGTTAATCATTCGAAATAATATTATATCAAGCTAAGCTCATTAAACATGTTTGAACCGATTGCTAAGAATGTTTTCCGTTGGGGAACCATTGATGGGGAATCCGGAATAATGATGTATTCCCACTTGCTTTTAAAGGACGGAAAAATTGTCCTTATCGACCCAATTGCTATGCCGGGGCTCAATCAAATGATCAAGATCCTTGGGGAACCTGTGGCAGTAATTATGACAAATCATTCGCATATCAGGGGATCTTCCTTAATTTCCAGACAAATGGGCATCCCATTGTATATCCCTGACATTGTTACGGTTTCTGAGGACGAGAAAATTGCAAACATGTTCTTTGATTTATATAACATGAAGCATGGTGAGCAGTATAAAGGAACAACCAGATTGCCTTTCGGAATCAGGGCATACAGCATCCCTAACCGCCATGAAATGGCTCTCAAATTTGACGATTACCTGATAGTTGGTGATTCAGCATATGGCATTAATGGCAGACTCAGTTTTTACCCCAATGGCATCTGGCCAGACGCAACGGGAGACAAGGCGCTTGCCACCTCGGAAGCATTGATCCCTATAATCAGAGAAACTGGGGCCAATGCCCTCCTCTCCGGTCATATGGAAGATATTGCTTCAGGTTTGCAAGAAATGATCTAAGAATTGATAAATTGAGGAGGTTTTAGCACGCGCAGTGTAGGGTTGAACCCATTAACTGTTTGGAAACAATCTCTAAGGCTGTTGCCTTTGTTTTTCTGATCTTAAAAAATAGTATAAATATCTGTTATTTGTATAACTTAACTATGGAAAGGAGAACTACGGTTGGTCCCAAGGGCCAGGTGGTTATACCCAAGGAGATAAGGGAAAAGATTGGGTTAAAGGAACATTCGAAAGTTATTGTGGATGTTGTTGACGATTCAGTGATAATCAGAAAGATAAAACCAGAGTCTGTGTCTTATGTTGATTTTTACTGTGCAACGTATTCTAGGAAGCTTAAGAAAAAAATAGATCTCAAGAAAATAGCAGAGGAACAGTATGAAAGGAACGTATCACACTGACCCAAACGTTTTCCTGTACCCTGTTCTCTACAGTGAAATCGAAGAAGCAGAAAAAGCTAAGGATATCCTTGCAAGAATTGAAAGCAAGGAGATTCAGGCGTACACGTCGACCCTAACCTGGGACGAGATTTCATATGTGACTGAAATGGTGCTTGGAAAAACGGATGCCGTAGAAATTGGAAAAAAGTTCATCAATTTCCCGTTCCTCAGATTTGTGACGGTGGATGATGAAATAATCAGAAGGAGCCAGGTTATCCGGGAAAGGTATCATTTAAAGCCACGAGATTCAATTCATTTGTCGTGCGCCATAGAGAGAAATATCTTGGAGATAATAACGGATGATACAGATTTTGATGGCATAAAGGAGATCAAAAGGTACCCATAAAAAGTTAGATCATTTCCCATTCCAAAAATTCACTGTCTTTAACTCAGTTCGAGGCATCCGTCTCTGGACTCTTGTTGGGGGCGAGGATTTAATAGTTTTATTGAATTCAATATGAAGCATGAATAAGCTCAGAATGAATTTAATTTTCTCCGACAACAAAAAAACACTCCAAAGTCTGAGAAAATGTACTGAACCTGAAGATAAAGGAATGGTTCAGGTGATGATGAATGAAGGTTCTCTTGAATATCGTTTTGATTCACTCAAACTTACATCCATATATTCGCTGGCAGAGGAATTGATGAAAGCCTATGATATTGTTAAAAAAATGGAGAAAGTGGGAGAATGATTACTCCTGAACTTCCAGGCTTAACTTCTCTGTTAATTCCTTGTAGCGGTTCCTGATTGTAACCTCAGTTACTCCTGCGACTTCCGCTACTGATCTCTGTGTTCTCCTTTCCTGGGTTATTATTGAAGCGATATAAATCGCTGCTGCGGCTACACCGGTAGGACCCTTTCCGGAAGTCAGATCGCCATCCTGTGCCATCTTGATGATCTCAGCAGCTTTTTTTCTGGTCTCCATTGAAAGCTTCAGTCTGCTGCAGAATCTGTTAAGGTAATCTTCAGGCTTGGAAGGCATGATATTCAATTGCAAATATCTGCTCATGATTCTGTATGTCCTGCCAATTTCCTTCTTCTTGACTCTTGTTATCGCAGAGATTTCATCAAGGGTTCTTGGCACATTGGTTATACGGCATGCTGCATATAGTGATCCTGCAACCACTCCTTCTATGCTTCTTCCCCTTATCATGTTCTGTTTCACTGCTCTTCTGTAAATAACAGCTGCAGTTTCCCTCACATCGTTTGGAATGCTGAGGTTAGAGGCCATTCTTTCCATCTCCTGAAGTGCCTGCGAAAGATTTCTCTCCGCTGCATTGGATACCTTGATCCTTTTCTGCCACTTCCTCAATCTGTATAGTTGAGCCCTGTTCCTTGTTGGTATTGATTTGCCATATGAGTCTTTATTCTTCCATGATATATCGGTTGATAATCCCTTATCGTGAATGGTAAAAGTCATCGGAGAACCAGCTCTTGCCCTGGATTCATTCTGTTCGGAATCAAAGGCACGCCATTCTGGCCCCTGATCTATAAAACTTTCATCGATAACTATACCGCAGTTATTGCATATCAACTCTCCCCTCTCATAATCTCTAACCAGTTGGGTTGATCCGCATTCCGGGCACTTTTCAATCTGTTCAAAACTCTTTTTCTTACCCTTTTCTTCTTCCATGATGGTACACCTGCATTTATCTGAGGAAAACGGTCTTCATCGACTCTTCTTGTAAGGGCCTCTCGAGAACCGCAAGAGCATAAGGTTTATCCACATTTCCAAGGACCCTGATAACCTTTCCCAGTTTTACACCCTTGGAATCGAATATCTTAGAATTTATTGAAAAATTCTTTGATCCGGTTATAAGGATTTCATTGGATTTGTGGTTTACGATCGTGCATTCCTCATTCATGTATATTAACATAATAGTTAATATTTATTTAAACTATTCGCAACATTATTATTACATTTATCACTGAGAATTTAAGTTATTCTATCTGATTATTTTTCAACGAATTAAAGGAAAATGTGAACATGCAGATCTTTTGGTTCCTTTTGTCACAGAATCCACATCATTATTTCCCCCGCATCTTTTGATCCTTGAAGGTATAAGCGAAAGTCGGATGGGACTTCCAAGGGAAAGCACCATCTCGATAGCATCTCTTTACTGAAAGATTCTTCAATAAATAAAGGAAATTCGGGCAAGGTTCAAGGTTAAATTAAGATGAGTGTATTTTATAAGAATATTTATATCTTATCTTTCGTTACTAAACAGTGCTCTGGAAAGAGGTGGATGATAAGGTAGCAACAAGATGCGTTATATCATTCAGTGGAACCTATCCACTATTCGATTATTCATATGAGCATAATATTTACGCTCCGGTCATAATGAGGAAGATATCAACTTCCATCTTTATAGATGTGTTAATCAAAGGGGGTGCGACAGTAGATAATTCAGTAAGTTTTCTTTTGAGGAAATTTGACATAAAGGAGGGAAACGAATTCTCTGTTTTACGGGTTCATCTGAAATCGTTTGATGAAAGCGGAATCCTTGAGCAAATAAACGAGATGCCTTCGGTGATAATGGGGTATTTGTATTTGAAAAATGGGAAGATATTTGCCGACTTCAGGTTTCACAAATCAAAATCCATAGAGATCTCAGCACTTTTGCTGAAAGGCATAGGAAGGGGGAAGGAAATCGTTGTTGAATCTTTATTTGCCCCCTCCGGCGAAATATCCTTTCTATCTGAAATGAACACAAGGAATCCGCTTTCCATGATTACTTACTCCACACCGTCAGTTGCTGACGATCCGTTAGAGAAGTGTTTATCAATGAATGGCGGAATAGCCCAGATAGAGAAAAAGGCGGGAGTAAAATACCGTGCCCTGGTCTATCTGGATTCCTCCCCGATAGAAAAAGATAGCGTCAGGGCAATCTCTGAGGAAGAATATATATACGAAGCGGAAGGGAACAATCCCGTAGTTCAGGAAATAAGGAAAAATGCAAGCGATCAAGTTATTTTCCGTGCATCCCATTTCGCCAGAATTATTGGAGGGAGACTGATGGTTTCAGTTTTCCTTCCCACCTATCAAGTGAGGGAATTCTTGAAGATACTCGCAAAGGTAAAAATAGTGAAGGAAAAAGCCGTGGTATTGCACTATGTTCAGCCATTCCAAACGGATTTATTTGAGGTAATATGAGGGGTTTGATACGATGATATTAAGAAAGTGTGCTGTGTTGAAGCTTCATGATGTTAACCCAAAGTTCGTGAATATTGGTGACATGAAAATTGGAGAGAAGGATCATTTTCACACAATCGCAAGGGAAAAAGGCAAATGGTATTTTTACAGGCGTATTGAACATCAAATGACTGAGATGGAGAAAGAATCTCTTCAGAAATTCAGCAAGAAAATGGGGTTGACTTACGATTTAGCAGTTTTAGCCAATATTATACGAATGGAGATACCTGAAATCCAGGGGAATTTCTACGATGGCATCAACAATATAACCGGGTGCAGGGTATCTCCCGTTACACTTCAGAGCAGAGGGGATGTATATCTCAGCATAGAATTCACCGAAAATCAGGCGGACAAGGTTTCCGACAAAATCCTTGAGTTCATCAGTGAGGATTCCCCATACAGGAGAAGTATAACTTACATGGGACCGCAACAGGATAAAGTGCCGTATCTACTGAATCTCTATTTGTCATTGGGAAACAGCCTACATGATTTAACGATGATTAAATCCAGGTGGGCGTTCAAGGAGAAAGAAGCAATAATGGAAAACGAAGGAATCTTTCAGAATCAGGGGGAATTTATTCCAAAGAAAATCGTAGACGATGAAACCGATGAACTTATATGGCGGATGGATTCCAGAGAGCCGTTAGGAGGGTCCAAAATCGATTTGGTGGACGAGGAAGACCACATAGTAGAGATGAAGGTTAAATCACACTTCTTTTCCGATTTCTACCATAATGTGATAAAGTCATATTGTGGAGCAGTTTTCTCCGGATATAATTGCGATAAAGGTGGGTTGACCAGCTACTATATAGTGGAAAAGGTAGCTCAACAAATTTTCCTGCAAGCATTGCAAAAGCAGTGGAGTCTTGAAAAACGTCATCATCACTTAAATTATTTGCTGGAGATCAGCGATTTAGGATCCTATAATGAGATTCCTTATTTTCCATATTGATAGGCTTGATTTAAGCACTAATTCTTTGCCGGAGAAGAGGCAGCCCTTTTCAGTTCCACACTCTGTTTGCCATTGAGGTTCGTGAGGCACCAAGCCCATCAATTTGTGAATCAATCTTTCACTGATTTATACCGACATAGTGTATTGACGGACCGCCACTCTAATTCTTCTAATATATAAATGTGTCATGCTAAATACTATACTTATAAGTGAAAACTTAAATATAACATAGAATGTAGTGTGATATATTGACGCTGGATGGTGCTTAAATGGATAAATCTGATGATGTTGAAGTAGGAAAAAAATGTTCCGAATGCAATTCAGAGCATCTAGTAAGGGATTATGAGAGAGGTGAACTAATCTGCAACGATTGCGGAATGGTTGTTGAAGATGCGTTTATCGATCAGGGGCCTGAATGGCGGGCATTCGACGGCGATCAGGATGAAAAGAGATCCAGGACCGGCTCACCAATGACTTTCCTGAGCCATGACAAGGGGCTTGCAACTGAAATTTCATGGGCCAACAAGGATTATTATGGCAAGAGAATACCACACAAAAACAGGGCACAGATATACAGGGTAAGAAAATGGCACCAGAGAATCCGTGTGAGCAATGCGGCTGAAAGAAATCTCTCCCTCGCACTCCAAATGATGAATGATTACGGGGCTAAGATGGGTATACCAAAGGACATTAAGGAAACGGCCGCCCTCACATACAGAAAGGCTGTCGAAAAGAACCTCATCAGGGGGAGGAGCATCGAAAGCATTGTGTGTGCCTCAATTTATGCGGCTTGCAGAATGGTCAACCTTCCACGGACACTTGATGAAATATCCAAAGCCTCTGAGATCAACAAGAAAAAAGTTGGGAAGGCATACCGGCACCTGGCAAAGGAACTTTCTCTAAATCTGCAACCAACAACACCATTTTCATACATAGCTCAATTCTGCAGCAAACTTGAACTCGATAAGCAGGCAATAATGCAGGCAGAAGAAATAGTGAGGAAAGCGAATGATCTTGGGATATCTTCAGGAAAAGGGCCCACAGGAATTGCAGCCGCTTCAATATACATTGCATCGGTACTTGTGGGAAAGCCAAGAACCCAGAAAGAAATAGCAAAGGTATCCGGAGTAACAGAAGTGACGATCAGGAACAGATATAAAGAAATAAGTAAGGTTCTCAATATACCTGGACTAGATTAAGTCAACTGCCCTTCCATGGTGGAAAGGGCTTGTAACCCTTATTAAGTCACAATAGGATGGTTAACGATAGTCAACACTTTTCCTTGACACTTTAATATTTCCGCCCGTGCAGTTCATACTTGTTCGGGAATACATTGTCGAATGCCGTCCGGGATATATCGATGCAAGTCCCGTTGATCAGTTCCATTGTTTCAAGAAGTACATCTCTCTGCTCAGCATTGGAAAGTATTTTGAGCATCACGGCATTCCGTATCTACGGCGAGATATATTCAATATACTTGTAGTTTTAAGTTCCAGTCCCAATTTCTCCACACTCTTACGAACGGGGTCTCCTTGGAGGCACTAGAATGAAGATATACGTGATCGATAACGGAGGGCAATGGACCCACCGTGAATGGAAGGTTATCAGGAAATTGGGTGTTGAATCGGAAATTGTCCAGAACGATGTGGAGTTATCCGCGCTCAAGGATGCTTCTGGAGTTGTACTATCAGGAGGAGCCCCAAGCATTGTAGATGAGATGGATAAGCTGGGAATAATAGGAAATTATATTGACAGCCTGAATCTGCCAGTCTTTGGGATATGCATAGGTGCTCAATTCATAGCGCTTCATTTTGGCGGAAAGGTAGGAAGGGCCAAAGTGCCTGAATTTGGCAAGGCTGAATTATCCTTTTTTAACCAGGGAGGAATTTTCAAGGGTATTCCAGATAATACCCTTGCATGGGAGAATCATAATGATGAAATAACTGAACTGAGCAATGATTTCGAATTGTGTGCCTCATCGAAGAGCTGCAAAATCCAGGCGTTCTATCATAAGACAAGGCCAATTTACGGTGTCCAATTTCATCCAGAGGTAGAGAATACCCAGTATGGAAAAGCCATGTTTGAAAATTTCATCAAGGTATGCGGAGAGAATCTTTAGAAGTATTGCCTACCACATTGCAGACACAACCTTGCCTTGGCGTTGCGTATAACATCTTAAGCGGTTTCAGATAATCATTGTATTTCCATTACAAAGGAAGTTCATAATGAAAGGCCATGATGATTTTATATATGTTTTGACCATTATCAGAATTCTCCTCAAATTCAAAGGAATGGGCAAAATTAATAAGATGATAGAAATTATCTATACATTAAAACTGCAAGCAGAAAACCATTTTCTGGCTTGTTAGAGATTGGTGTTAAATTTGGCAGAAATTTCAAATATGATTGACATGGAGGTTTACTCAGAAAGAGCCATACTCGTGGGGAAGGTTTCAGATATAATCATCGACCTTGATAGCGGTTCAATATACGGACTTCTGGTCAGGGAATCTAATCCAAACCTTGTTGACGGTGGCGCACCCATATCCATTCCTTACAGGTGGGTGAAATCAGTGGGAGACGCAATAATACTCAGAAAGTTCCCTGCAAGAGTAAGAATCGGCGCTAATGGACCAAATTAGTTGTGGATATAGATTCCTCTGGCACTTGATGTCTTATTTATAAATCCATAGCGTTCAAACTGGAAAATCCCAGTAATTTCATGGGCAAGAGGTTCCAATAAACCTTCATCAAGGGAACCATCGGGCCCTTCAACAGTGAAAGCGGAGGATTCCGGCGGGCACCAATGAATAATCTTTATCTTCTCCCTGGAAGGTTCGGTCTCGGAATATGTAAACGATCCATTCCTGTATATTACATTATAGAGATCTTTTAACCGTATTTTTTCTCCATCCTTTATATTCATGAGGTCGTCTTTGCTGATGTAAACATTGGAATCGGCAGCTATCCTATATTCTCTGAACCCTCTTTCCGGCTTCCCCTGGTATCTTGGTATTCTTGCAAGGATAGCTGGTGATCCGGAAATTTTAACAGATATCGGATTGCTGACGAAAAAGAACCTGTCAGCATTGGCGTCGATAATCTGCCTGTTTATCGAGTTGAAGATATCCCATGAAAATTCAGCGTTTACTTCCCGCAGGCCAGATTCGATCCAGTATCTCCTGAATGTTTCCGGCTGATACCCTCTTCTTTTCAAGGCTCCTATTGTCTGCAGCCGTACATCGTCCCAGCCGGAATAAGTTCCATCAAGGATGCCTTTCTTCACTATGGAAGTCTTGAGAATGGAATCAGGAATTGAAATTGTTCCATAGTGGAAATATTCCGGGATTTTCCATCCAAAGTACCTGAAAAGATACTTCTGTTTTTCGGTATTGCTGATGTGATCGCTTCCCCTTATTACATGGGTAAGGCCAAGTTCGTGGTCATCTATTGCAACGCTGAAGTTCATCATTGGGTAAAATGAGTATTTAGTTCCGGTTCTTGGGTGGCTTCCTGAAATCTTCCTGAAGGCTATCCAGTCCCTGACCGAAGGATTAGGGTGCTTTATGTCAGTTTTTATGACAAGCACGGGAGATTTCTCCGTGCTCTTTCCATCAATTGCCAGCTGGAATCTTTCCAGATTCGCCTCAGGCGAAAGACCTCTATGCGGGCAAGCCTCGCCCTTCATAAGGAGGTCCTTAAACACATTAACATCACAACTGCATAGATAAGCCACTCCCATTCTGATAAGTTCCTTTGCCCTTGTATAATAGAGATCAAAGCGATCGGACTGGATCACTATGTCTGTGGTATTAACTCCAAGCCACTCCAGATCCTTGGGTATCATGCCATAAGCGGCCGGGTCTATATTCTGCGGGTTGGTATCCTCAATCCTTAAAATGAGCCTGCCGCCATAACGTTTTACATATTCATCGTTCAGGATAGCCATTCTTGAATGGCCAAGGTGCAGCGGGCCAGACGGAGACGGCGCCATCCTCATAACAACAGGGCCATTAACATTCTTCAGATCGTGAAGGCGGTGCTCCTGCTCTTTCTTCTCTACAACAAGTATGTCCGGGTATTTCTCGGAAATTACGGATTTTTGCTGTTCCTGGGGCATTGCATTAATCTCTGCCACTATTTCCTTCACAATGGCAGCAAGTTTCCCCGCATTCTTTCTCTCCTCTGGGAATTCACCAAGAATCTTGTTCATCACCGATCCTACATCTGCCTTGCCATCGTGCGTATACGCATTCTTCAAAGCTGCTTTCTCAATGAGCAGTTTGTAATCCATGGGTCTCATTCTCCATAACTCTCAGAAGTTCATCAATTCCCGTATAATTTATTGACGATATGGCTATTTCCTCCTTCTTCTCGGAAATATCTGATTTTGTCTGTATCCTTATGATATTCTTCATGAATTTTGCCTTTATTTCCATGTAAAGGTTTTCCTGCTCTTCCACCGAATATCCGGAGGTTCCGCTGTGATCTATAAGGAACAATATTGATCCCTTGATATCCTTAAGGCATAAAATTGCCTTTCGTTCCATTTCATTTCTGTCCTCCATGGGCCTGTCAAGTATACCCGGAGTATCTATCAACTGAACTCTATTGTAGCCTATCTGCACATGGCCAATCTTGACCGTTTGAGTTGTGAAAGGATAGGGCGCAACCTTCTCGTCGGTTCCTGACAGGGCCGACAACAGTGAACTCTTGCCCACATTCGGCAAACCGGATATGATAAATGCCCACTCATCTGGATCTATATCAGGGAGTTTTCTTATGAAGTCTCTGCATGAATTCAGCATTATAAGCTCTTCACTGATCCCGTCAATGACTGAACAGTATCTGCCATAGAACTTCTTTCTCTCTTCCACAATGAGGAACGCTTTTCTCTTCTTCTTTATGCTTCTTATGGATTCAGTAGCAAGATTCTTGATTTTGTTGCTTGCCCACATCACTCTCGAGAGGGATTCTTTGTACCTGTCCTTGCCATAGCTCAAATCAATGAGATCTTCATAGAATGGATGAATTCTTTCTATTCCCGGAAATTTTTTCACGAGCCTGTCAAGGTGGGAGCAGGTAGAACCTTCTATCGCAGCTATCCTGCTAATATTTTCCCTCCTGACTTTTTCCTCAAAAATGGGGTTGTATGGTTCTTCAATTTTAGATGCTTTTTTCAGACTCTTGTCAATTATCTCATTTGCCATCAGCACCGTTGGTATTTTAAAAATCATCGCTTCACTTTTCTGTTATGGCTTTGGTGATCTTCTCTTCAATTTCGGGAGGTATCTCAAATTCATTATGAGCATACCTGTTATGAATTCTTACCTTTGCCCATATATCCTTGCTGGTAGGCACATTTATTTCCCAGCTGCAATCAAATCCTATATCTCTGCATTTATAATAAAATCTTGACATTGGCATCTATTGTAAACAGAGATAAAAATGTGCTGTTCATGTCTTTGCAATATTGTGAGGCAAAATGAAATTCCTCCTGAAAATTAGCGCTCTAGAAATTATTGAACATTTATAGCATCTGCATGAAGTTTATCCTCGCAGGTATAATTAGCACCTTCTATCCTCATCTTTTCGATCCAGGGATTGATCCCATTAATCCCAAGGTCGCCATTGCCTTCATTTTGTTTTATGTTGACAATCCGACGCATTTATCACGGTGAGCGGGAAAACCCACTTCTTCAGGGGTGGGATGAGAGCGAACACAACATGTAATAACCACGATACAATTACACAAATAGCATGTACAAAGCCTACAGATTCAGGATGTACCCCAATGAGGATCAGAAGATTCTCATTGAGAAACATATTGGATTATGC
>JAJZXT010000122.1 GCA_021806355.1 Thermoplasmata archaeon | reverse complement strand
TCTTGCGGTGAAGAAAATATTGAAAGATGCTCCGGAGGAGAAAAAAATCGGAATTTTAGTGAGGAGCAATTACCAGGCATCGAGGGTCAGCGAACTGATGAAATCAATGGGCGTTGACCATAATGCGGGAGCAATTGTCGTAACACTTGAACAGGAGAAAAGTTCCATTGCAACATTCATAATGGGTATTCTGTCTGATGAGAAGCCGGATGTCATCAAGGCACTTTACTCAGAGTATTCTGGCGTAACGCTGCGCGATGCAATTCACACTGTTGATCAAATCCAATTTAAGGATGATTTCAAAGAATTTTTACCTGAACCCTTTGCATCCTTAAGGGATGAATATTCAGCAACTCTTCCAAAATTATTGAATCTATTCACTGATTATATTTTACCTCGCTCCCTGGAGATGGGGCAGAATCATTTCATGGCTGCAAGAGAACTTTACAGTGCCATACCTGAATTTTTCGAAAAGGTTGGAGGAGGAAAACGAGAGCTAATATCATTTTTAAAGCAGGAAAACAGCGAAGAAGATTCAAATGTTGAGATGGAAAACAGGGTAACAATATCGACAGTCCACAAGGCCAAGGGGAGGGAATTTGATTATGTAATATATGTCCCCTCTAGAAAATCATGGGCGGATCCAAGTGGAATGGATCTGATCATGAACAGTATATTGAGATCTAAAGAGCAGCATTATGATCCGGAAGATAGGAGGGAAGAGGAAAACCGGATAGACTTTGTTGCCCTGACAAGGACAAAAAGTGAACTCTGGATAATAACAAAGAGGAAGGAAGCGGACAGGTATAAATTAGATGGCCTTTGTGACGTTGTCACGCCAGAGGACGATTCTCCAGATTTTATATCCATGAGTTCTTTTGACGCAAAGAACAATTTTTCGAAACAAAATTCCATGGTAAATTCTACTTGGCTTCTTGATTTTATAGGGAAGAAAATAAGAAAGCTGAAGAGGCTGAGCTTCTCAATGATCGGGACCGTTGAGGATCTGCCGTCGTTCATTACAAGGTATGTATTGGGCATATCAGATTTCAGCACATCTCTTCAATTAGGGACTGACGTTCACAAGGCAATAGAAGACTTCTTAAGCAGCGGACAGGAGCCTGGCCTGATGAGCAATGATATTCAGGCAAAGAGCTGGGCGAATTTCAAGAATTATTATTCTGTCATAAACAAGCTCCCGGAATCAAAATGGCTCCTTTCAGAGGGAACAGTGCAGTGCAACGTCAGGGATCTTTTCACGGATATCGATACCAACCTCACAATAATGGGGAAAATAGACGCAGGATACAGATTCACTGATGGCAACGCCGAAAAGATAAGGATCGTTGATTTCAAGACCAGCAAGGAGGTAAAGGATAATCTTGATTCATATTATGAGCAGATATCCCTCTATTCCTACATATATTCCTTACAAAACAAAATTCCCCTGGATAGGATAGAGGGAGAAATTGTCATGCTGAGCATCAGGGAAGGTAAGATCTCAACAGGCAAGGTGGACCTCAGGGTGTTTCAGGCAAATCCACTAATGATTAGCAGATCAATAGAATCCGTGAAGAAGAGGATAGAACAATTTGTAGAGTTTCAGAACAATCCTGAGGGATTATGTCAAATGATCCTGAAGGCAAGGGAGAAGTATAACAAGTCAGAACTTTTCAGGCACGTTCAGGAGGAAATATCGGCTGAATTATCGGCAAGATGAGTTTCGCTCACGTTTTCAAACGGTAATGAAAAACAGGCATTTGTTATGAGGTCTTGCTTATGGTGTTCCTCATCAGGATTATGATAACGGCAAAGAAGATGATAAGCGCCGGAATTAAACCAATATCAAATGTAGGTAACGTGAGCACTGCTAAAAATGACACATAACCTAGGGCAACTGATAACAGTGTTATCAACAGGATAACCCTTGAGAATCTTCCCAATTCCTGATCCACGTCTTCCATGTTATATCCCGCTCTTTCCGACCTCTTTCCAAAATAGATTGCAGATTCATAATTGGAAAGGATTACCACGGATAATTCTGCAATGGGAAAAAGAACTGCTATAAATATTGTATCCGCGGTGTTGTATGAGTAAAAACCGGTGAAGTGTTGGGCGAGATAGCCTCTGGAAAATATTATCATCATGATTGGAAGGAGAACTGCAATGAACTTCAGTTTATTTCTTGGCTCGGTGCTTCTTTCCTCTGAAGAGAATGAGGACATGATGAAAATGCCAAGCACAAACAGGATTATTGAAATAATGATAACCATCTGTGCCAGCAAATAACTCGATATCAAGAGTAACAGCAACGAATAAGAGATGAATGAAGCAATACCAATATACAGTGAAACCTGGTATCTCATTCTTCACCACCCCGATAGCATAGCCAGGCGAGCAGCGGCAATACCAAGATTCTCTGATACAGGTTCCCACTGGACAATGGTACATCCACTGGGAAAAGCCTTATAGATTCCACTCTTCGTATTTTTAATTATTTTTCTCTGAAACAGTCCTGATATATCCTCCCTTCTATACTTCGCCGAGATTCCCTCAGATAGAATGTCCATAATCGTTAGTCTAGCCCCGGAAGCCATGAGGGAAGAAGAAAATTCAGATATATTTCCATAGTTAGACTCATTGAGGCTTGTAATAAGCATGACCTGAGGCAATGTTTCCGCTATTATATGCGACAGAGTTTTATCTGCCTTATATTTAATATTCTTGTTTCTTACTGCCTCAACCCTGATGAGAATTCTTCTCAATTTTGTATATGTGTCTGCTCCCGAGGAAGGTTGAATATACGGTGCCTTTGTTTCGGAGAATGTCCTTGTCTCCCAGAAGCCAACATTAGAGCCTTTTGAAGTAAGGTATTTGGCACCGGAAAGGATCAAGGGGATTGAATATTCAAGGGGATTATTGCTCGAAGACCCGCTTAGCATATTTGACCCCCGATCCAGAATAAAAATGAATGTCTTCATTCCCTCCCGTTCATATACATTCACAAGCAATTTTTCCTGTGAGTTTCTTCTAGCTGTTGCTTTCCAGTTAATTGTCTTGTAAGGGTCACCCGGGATATAGTCACGTATGGATTCAAAATCATTTGAAGGCGGCCCCAATCTGGAAATAGCGATCCTTGGCTTAATAACCTTGCTTCTAAACTGGAACTGTGATTTCTTCAGCATTGTAATTGCGGGGACTACCTCAATAGTTTTCGATGTCTGTATCGTGATCTTTTCACTTTTAACAATGCCTATTACTGGGATGTAGGTTATTTCAGTATTTGAGAGATCAAAAATGCCTCTCCTCGTTGTCCTTATCTTGAATGAAACTTCCTTCTCCCTCTCCCTGAAGCTCTTGAACATTAAGCAAACGTTTGTACCTTCAACTATTTCCATCTCGCTGAATGTGGGCAGTGTAATATTGAAAAGACCGAATCCACCCTTAGATACGATCTTCACGTAAAAATACGCTTCCTCTCCTACCTTAAGTCTCTGGGGGGATTGTACAGACAGTGAAATCTGAACGTCTTTGACTGTATAAAGAATGATAAGGACGAATATAATGGGAAAGAAAATACCCAGAATCAGTGTTTTTTCAGTGGCTATAATTGCTATTGCCGCAATAACTGCCGCTAACAGCACTAAAGTTATCAGCTGTTTGCTCCATTCCTTAATCAAGCTTCATCACTTAGGGACAGGTTCTTTTTTCATGAAGTCATCTATTATCTTTGAGGATGGAATATCTTCCATTACCTGGTCTGGCTTCAGGACAATTCTATGCGAAAGGCACTCTTTTGCCAGCAATTTAACATCATCAGGTATTACAAAATCTCTAGAGTCAAGGAGAGCCATAGCCCTGGCAAGCCTCATAAGTGATATCAACCCTCTGGGGCTGGGTCCTGCAAGTACTCTCGGATCTTTCCTGATGCCACCAAAGCTTGATATATAGCTGATTAACTTGTCATCTACCGTTACTGAATTTTCAACTAACTTTTGAATCTCCATTAAAGAATCAGGAGAAAAGATTTTCATTGCGCCAGCGCTGGGATCATCATTTGTCCAGGCAATTCTTCTTTTCAGGATTTGTGTATCATCAGGGGGGTAGCCAAAGGACAACCTTATCATGAACCTGTCCATTTGCGCTTCAGGGAGTGGATATGTTCCTTCAAATTCAATTGGGTTCTGAGTTGCAATTACGATGAAAGGTTTGGGGAGTGGAATTGTTTCACCCTCTATCGTAACCTGCCGTTCTTCCATTGCCTCAAGAAGTGCAGACTGGGTCTTCGGAGGCGCCCGGTTTATTTCGTCAGCGAGAAGCAGGTTGCAGAATATTGGACCCTTTACGAGTTCAAATTCGCCCTTAGCCGGCCTATATACCTTTGTCCCAAGTATGTCACTTGGCAATAGATCTGGCGTGAACTGTATTCTTTTGTACTGGATTCCAAGGATAGTTGAAATCAATTTTGCAACAAAGGTCTTTCCAATGCCAGGATTGTCTTCAAGGAGAACATGCCCGGATGCCAGCAGCGATGCTATTATCTTAGAAATGATCTCCCTGTCTCCCACATAGTATTTCTGTATCTCATCCATCATTTGTGCTAGTTTTCTGTCTGCTTTTTCAATCTCTTCATTTACTTCATTGCTGTCCTGCATTTTCCTCACCTTCATTTTTCTTTATTGATGCAACCATTGCCTTTATAATGGCGCTACGCTGCCGAATTTCACTCTTGATTATGGCGTTCCGGTTTGTGATTCCATAGTTCCTTAGATTTCTGCTTTTATATCCGATTATGCCTTTGAGGTAACCTTCAATCTCCAATTCTGTTTTCCCAAGCCTGGTCAAATAGGAAGTAATGGATAGGACGATCCTTTCCTTTCTTCCGGTCGAGTTAAATTCATCGATAGCCCTGGACAAATAATCGATACCGGCATTTGACGTGATGTTTTCTCTTCTCTTGAATTTTTCATACAGACCCAGCTGAGTTTCTATGAAATTGTCAGTTGCCTGCCTGTAGGTTTTCCAAATAGCAACCAACACGGCTATAACTATTAATAACAACAGGACCAGAAGGAGTGTTGAATTTTCTGATGCAGGCTTTGGAACAGCCAGCAGCCCCTGGAAGAATCCAAGTATAAACGCCGCAATTTCCCATTTTATATATTGCACTGAAATGTATTCTCCTATATTCTTTCTAAAATTATCGCTGGAAGACGATAGGAGGGGGAAAATGGAGAATATAAAACTGGATATTGCGGTATAAAGAAGAGCAGGAAAGAGAACCACAAGATCAAAATTTGAATAAGAATAATAGAAAGCAAAGAGTGATAAAGAAAAGAAGAGGAATGATGATGACAATTTCCTGAAATATTCTGAAACAAATGGTGAGTGGTCTGATAATTCACGATCCCCGCCAAGAAGCATGAATAGTATCCAGAGAGTTAAAAAGAAGAAAGGAAACAGGGAATAGGCAGGGTCAAGGGCGGATACAAAAAGATATCCAAGGGAAAGCAGTATAAATTCCAGAATAAAGAGAAATGCTCCGGCGGAGAAAATATACTTGATAAACTTTGAAATTATTCTATAGTCAAGAACAGAAGCTATCACTCCAAAGAAGCGGATTCCAAAAAACACGATGAATGCAAGGAATATGTAAAAAAACAGGATCAATCCTGAGAATTGTGACAATGATGCAATTATTATCAGGACAAGTATAGTTATACCATACCTTATGGCTGATGAATTTAAGCTTCGTGTGGATTCCATTAATTATCTCCGCAGGTGAATACGATGGGATTATAAATACCGTGCATCATGCCTCTTAAAAACATTTCATAAATAGTCCTGTCAGCGTCCTTCGCTCCATAAAAGATCTTTTCGAACGCGTAAAGGGCCCTTTGGAAATCTTCATTTCTCTTTATACTTTTTTTCAGTTCATCATTACTTTTTGCAATTTCTCTGAAGGTCAATGTCTGGTTACTCTTGTTGAGGTATTCCTTCATGTTCAATCTAAAAACATCCCTGATATCGCTTTCATAATCAACGCCCCTGATGATCTTTGTGTCGCTTGTGATGCCAGATTTCCCGGTAATCTTGTTGCAGTTTGCTTTTAGTTTGATGTAAATGTGGTTTCCATCTTTTCTTGCAACCTCCAAGCCGTTAAGATCAATCTTAAGACTGTCGTCAATTGCTAAACCCAATGGATTATTCATTGACCATGACAGAGGAAGATCCTCTGCAATCATGGGTCTTATCATCCCCTTTCCTCCCCAGCCTTTCATAGCGGTTTCCCTGTTGCCAAATAAAAACGGTGAATACATTCTATCTTCATCCCGCATATTTGGTTTTAAACCTTCAATTTCTGGTTCCATCACTAAGTCTTCAACCTCAAATTCTGGATCTTTTGGCCTGATTTTCTTTATCTTCTCCCGCTTTTCAAAAGCCCCTCCCCTCTTAATTTTCATCAGAAACCAGATTGCCATCGCGGAGGCGACAATTGCTATTATAATCAAAATTAAATCTTCATTGATCATTAATGGATTTATCGGATTATTGGTTGTTGTTTTTCCACCTGCTCCTGAAGTTGAACCGCTTGCTTGTCCGGGGCTTTTATCCGCATTTTTCCTCGAACCACCAAATAGTTTCAGATTAAATTTGGGCAAGGCAAAATGGATAAATGGAATATTAAATCTAGGAATATTAGGGATCAGCAGTGAAAGAGACTTAAAGCTTGGCAAATTAAAATTAAAATTAAAATTCGGGAGTTGAAAATTAAAAAGATTTCCTCCGTTTGTTCCACCAGTTCCCCCACCCCCAGAACCACTGCCACTTCCTGTGCTGGCGGCCCCAGGACCACTTGTCGGCCCGTTGATTCCTGATTGAATGGGTTGAAGGTTTGAAATCGAGGAAATTAATAACCATGAGGCTATTATAACAACAAGTAAAGTCAAAGCAATAGTCTTTGAAGACTTTGATACCATACTACATTATTCAAATTTACTTATTAAGTGTTTTAGTGTACGATCTCAGGGAAGATAGTGACCTTACACCCTCTGATTTTTGTTTGAGAGTAGTTTGTTAGATTTATGAAATGTTAATATTGGCTGACAGCATATGCTAGATATATGCCAATGTATGATTCGGATGAACATGAACTCCTCAAGGAGGAATCAGTCCTGACCAAGGATGATGCATCAATTGAAAATGGTGTTCTTTACCTGACGGATAAGAAATTGATATACGAAAAAAAAGGGAGCAGAAAACTTCTAAGCGCTGAGGCATCAAAGATTTATCTATTGGTTCCGATCTACAACATAGAAAATGTTTCTTCTGCTGTGCCAATTGTTAAGCTTTTCACCAAAAAGCGGATCAGAGTTGAATATAGGGAAGTATCCGATTTAAAAAGTGTTGAATTTTCCGTGAGAAAGCCTAAAGCGTGGATGGAGGAGATAAAAAAATGGTCTTCTACTGCAAGATCCAAGTATTCTGAAGCAATCAAGAAGGATGATGAGGAGCAATTCAGGCGTAATCTAGAAGTGACAAAAGCAAAGACACCCAAGAATAGTATAAACATGATTATGGAATCCCAAAAAAGAAATGCACCAGGATATGTAAGGAACGAAAATCAGAATGATGACATAAAGGATATTGTTGTCTCAGAAAACAATTACCCGAAAAACCTGTTCTCATCATGCCCTGAATGTTCTCAATCCGTAGAAGTTGATTCAAAATTCTGTAAAAATTGTGGTGCGAAGCTCAAATGATTTCATAACTGTGAATATGCATTTCCTTATGTATGCTTAAAGATATGTGAATTAGCAGGTTTTAAGATGTTTTCTTAGTCTACAATAAAAGTTTAAATATGACACATATTATCATGTAGCATGGAAACAATGGCTGATGGTAACATCATTAGATCACTAAATAGAAGTGAGCTAAGGAGGAAGGTTCTCTTTTATCTATACTCCATCTATCCATACAGATCATACCTTTCCGAAATTTCAAGGGCGATAAAATCAGACCCTTCAAATGTCAAAGGGTGTCTGGAAGGATTAGGGATAAGATACACCAGGGAGGAGTGCCTTGTTGGACTCGGTCTCGTCGTCATAGAAGAAAGCAAGAAAGGTTTCAGATATTTTAAAATCAATAAGGATTGCATTGACGACATTAAAGGAATAAAATCAATATTTTCCCAGAAAAAGGTTTTGGCTGTAGAGATCGGATAAACCAAAACAAACACATCATTTTTCAAGATTAGGTGCATTAAATTTATCCTTTACTTTTCAAAATACTTTCATAAAAGATGCTATTCAACATGAGAGGACACATGGCTATCGAATTTCCTAAAATAGGAACAAGTGTACTGGATATTCCAGATGAATTCTTAAAGGGGAAGGTCATTCACAGGCATAATAGATTCATGGTAGAGGTGGGTTTGGGGGATGAGATTGTGATGGCACACCTGCACGATCCAGGCAGGCTCAACGAACTCATTTTCCCAGGGAATAGTGTCAAATTGAGAAAAATCCAGGGAAAAAAGACCAACTATTCGATAGTCTCCGCTAGATCATCTGAAGAGGATGTACTTCTTGACACAAGATTTCATTCGAGTATTGCAAAAGTATTCCTTAAAGGGCCAATCAGGCAGGAGGTGACTATATCTAATTCCAGATTCGATTTCGTCTGCGACGGTATGATCATAGAAATCAAGGGGGCGTCCCTTATGAAAGATGGTATTTTGAAATTCCCGGATGCAGTCACTGAAAGAGGACGAAAACATGTAAGTGAACTCTTGAAACTTCATCAAGAGGGGAACAAGGTTGCTGTAATATTCCTCTGCTTCTCCAGGCATGCGAGGGCATTTTCTCCTAACTTTGATACTGATCCAAAATTTGCAGAGACTTTCGTGGATGCGTACAATAATGGTGTCAACTTTTTCTTTCCAAAGCTGGGACTTGACAATCACTCATTACGCTATTACGGCTTAATAACGCAAATAATTTTGGGGAATTGAGGCGGAGCATTGAATGTATTTTTGCTAAACGTTCTGGTTTAGAAAAGGCACAAGTTTTCAAAGAACCAAAATAAAAAGCTATAAAAGGGAAAGTGTCACTTCTTTTTGCTTCATTGTATATGCGCAATAAATTTTTGTAAAGGTTTATTTAATAATTTTCGATATGTAATAGTGGAACCTTTGCAGGAAACAGTTGAAGAATGGGTAAAAAAGCTGAATATAGAGAGTACAAAGGAAGTGACGGTTCCTAAAATTTTATTTGATCAGGTAATAGGTCAAGAGGATGCTGGCCTTGTTGTAAAAAAGGCTGCAATGCAAAAAAGGCACGTATTGCTAATAGGCGAACCTGGAACAGGAAAATCAATGCTTGCTCAATCCATGATTGATTTTCTTCCGAAGGAAGATCTTGAAGATATTCTTGTATTTTATAACCCTGAAGATAACAATCGTCCAAAGGTAAAATCATTCCCAGCCGGAAAGGGAAAGGAAATAGTCAAGCAGTATCAGATGAAGGCAGAACAGGATAGAAAAGACAAAAGGAAAATGACGCTCACTCTTGTATTATCAATAGTCTTGTTTGGAATAATAATAACCTTCTATACGTTCGATTTCATCTATCTCTTCTTTGCTATAATGGCAGCAGCAGCAGTTTATATGATAACTCTTTTCAATCCAGCATTGAGGATGGAAAAAGCAATAATCCCAAAGCTGCTCGTTTCTCATACGCCAAATGATAAACCTCCATTTGTAGATTCAACCGGATCGCACTCTGGAGCATTGCTTGGCGATGTAAGGCACGACCCATTCCAGTCAGGGGGTCTTGAAACACCATCACATGACAGGGTTGAGGCAGGAAATATCCATAAGGCTAACAAAGGTGTACTTTTCCTTGATGAAATAAACCTTCTAAGGCTGGAGAGCCAGCAGGCACTTCTAACGGCACTCCAGGAGAAAAGGTTTCCAATATCAGGGCAAAGTGAAAGGAGCGCAGGGGCAATGGTTCAGACCGAGCCTGTTCCTTGTGATTTTATACTTGTAGCAGCTGGTAATCTGGATGCTCTTCAGGGTATGCACCCTGCACTGAGATCAAGGATCAGGGGTTACGGTTACGAAGTATATGTCAGAGATAACATGGAGGATAGCGATGAAAATAGAAGCAAGATCGTTCAGTTTATCGCCCAGGAAGTTGTCAAGGACAAGAAAATTCCGCACTTTGATATATCCGCAATAACGGAAATCATTAAAGAGGCACAGAAAAGGGCAGGGAGAAAAGGAAAATTAACCTTAAGATTGAGAGAACTCGGCGGCCTAATACGGGTAGCTGGCGATATGGCAATAGGTGAGAAATCTCCGATTGTAACTGCAGCACACGTAACAAAGGCAAAAAATTTCAGCAAGCCACTTGAACAACAGGTAGCAGACAGGGCCCTTGAAGTCAGGAAACTCTACAAGACTTTCCTCAACGAGGGTGAGCAGGTAGGCTCAGTTAATGGACTGGCTGTAATGGGAGGAGGAAACGGAATGGCTGAATACACAGGGATCGTTATGCCCATTGTAGCAGAGGTAACACAGGCTCAAAACAAAGGACATGGAATCGTAGTGGCAACCGGGAAACTTGGAGAAATAGCCAAGGAAGCAGTCCAGAATGTCTCTGCGGTATTCAAGAAATTCAGCGGAAAGGATCTGTCTGATCTGGATATTCACATCCAGTTTGTAGGTTCATACGACGGAGTGGAAGGAGATTCTGCGAGTGTTTCAATTGCAACGGCAGTTATATCTGCCATCGAGAATCTTCCAATTGACCAGACAGTTGCAATGACAGGTTCCCTGAGCGTGAGAGGAAACGTTCTGCCTGTGGGAGGAGTAACAGCAAAGGTCGAAGCAGCAGTTGAGGCCGGACTTAAGAAAGTTATCGTTCCAAAATCAAACTATGAGGATATTATCCTCGACGAGGCACACAAGGACAGGATTGAGATCATTCCGGTCAGCAACATAGAAGAAGTTCTGGAAGCAGCACTGGGGCAATCTCAGGAAAGGCAGAAATTCATGAAAAGAATATCTGATATCCTGAAGCCACAACCAAAAATAGGGAAAGGAAGGGCTGGACCTCAATTTGCCTAAAATTAAATTTTATTCCAGGAAAGATAATTTTATAAGCAATTCTTTCATAAATAGATTAAAGGAGTTTGATTCTGTTTATTTCTTTTCACTGGAAGGAGTCATATCTCGCGACCAAATCGAGGAGGCATTCAGGCGCTCTGGTATAATCACTGGCAGGAGGATCAAAGAGAGGGGTGCCTTATTTCTTTGCCTTTTATCCGGAAAAAAGAGGATTGAAGAAGCAATATTGAAGTCAGGTTTAAAGCCAGATACTGTTAAATTTGGTGCTATTGCCGTTTCAGAGGCAGAGATTCTGGCACTTGAAAGCACATTAACAAACGAAGTGGAGCCTCTGAATTTTGAGCTTAAACAGAGATGCAGCAAAGAGGAACTTAAGATTTTCACTGAAATGACAATGGTTGATTTCTATCTTCAATCTAACTGACCTGAAGCAAATAAAATATCATCTTCAATTTTTGTGGAAAAACCAATATACATTTCACAAATGTCTAACTATGCTCGGAGAGAATGGTATTCTATTAAGAGGCTCAGAAGTTTTCTACAGGAAAGAAACAAGAAGGGAAAATTCCAGGAATCTTGTTCTTCTTCATGGTATGAGTTTCACGTCTTTCGACTGGAAAAAAATTAACGCTTTCAACCTCTTTTCTCTCGCGGGGTTTAACGTTTTTGCACCAGATTATCCTGGATTTGGCAATTCAAAGGAAAATGAAGAATTCAAAATTACAACGGATTTTTCCAACACATCAAAATTTGTTGCCGAATTCACCGGCGGAATTGGGCTAAAAAGCTTCTCAATCATAGGCCCATCAATGGGGGGAGGAATAGTTCTTCGTTCTCTTTTAGATTTAAACAACATCTCATCGGCTGTTGTAATAGGTGCAGCAGGTATCACCAATCTCAGCAAAAGCCTTGAAAAAATAAGGACTCCTCTTATGATCATGTGGGGCAGCAGCGATCAGGTCATTGATGCAGGTCAGGCAACAATCCTCAACAAGGCTGTTCCCAACTCAAAGTTGGTAATAGTTCCGGGTGCCGGGCACGCCTTATACCTTGAGAAAGAGAAGATATTCTTCGATACTGTTATCCCATTTCTCAAGGAAAAAGGTTGAACAAGAGCAAACTCTTTTTATTTAACTTGACCTTGGCTTTGCATGAACAGGGGGGCAAATGGAAATTTTTTAGCTTATATTGGGCATTTTAATATAGACATAGTTCTGCGGGTTGAAAAGTTGATAGATCTTGTTTCGACGCCAGTAAACGCGGTCAAAGAACAGTTTGGGGGGACAGCCGGAAACTTTTCTCTTGTAGCGTCCTTTCTTGATTTTCCGTTTGAACCGGTATCCATAATTTCCGAGCAGTCTCATTCCGGTTATATCAGGGAATTGCAGAAAAGGGGAATAAATACGGAACTTAT
Organism: Thermoplasmata archaeon; assembly: GCA_021806355.1. Lineage (GTDB taxonomy): Archaea > Thermoplasmatota > Thermoplasmata > Thermoplasmatales > Thermoplasmataceae. The sequence continues at coordinate 2,622 of JAJZXT010000122.1, read as the reverse complement.
CAAAATTGTCCAGGACAGCTTTGGCCCAAGCTGTTACGCAGTTACTGATGGCTCTGCGCAGAAGTATTTCATGGCAAACGGACCGATGGAGTCTGAAGACTATCGTGAAACGGATAAGGCGTATGACATTATCCATTCTTCCACCGGCATCCCTGAAAAGAATCTCTCATTTATTGAATCAACTTCGCACAAAAAGGTTACTTTTGATCCTGGGCAGGAGGCTGGAAGTAAATATAATTCTTCACATATCAAGAAATTCATTGAAATTTCTGATATGGTGATAAGCAATGAACATGAAATTGGAATCATACAGGAAAAGAGTGGAATGAATTTAGATGACTTGAATTCATCAGGTATAGATGTTGTTGTTACACGCGGTGAAAAAGGCACGACAATTCATAGGAATGGAAAAACAACGAAAATTCATGGCATTGAAGCGGATTCAATACAGGATACAATAGGGGCTGGAGACTCATTCAGGGCTGGCTTCTACTCGGGGTTATTCCACACAAATGATACGGAATTTGCAGCTCTTTGCGGTAATATTGTTGCTTCACACGCATTAAGGGATGGAGTTTTTGGATTCCATACAGGATGGAGCGAGATAGAAACAAAGGCTAAAGAACTTAAGGGCACATACATTACCCGATTATGACTGTGTTTGAGTTTGAAGGAAGGATACCAGAAATCGCAGAAAGCTCTTATGTGTTTCATAACGCAACAGTAATCGGTGCTGTTAGGATTGGAGAGAATGTTTGGATCGGTCCCGGTGCAGTAATAAGGGGAGATTACGGCGAGATTATAGTAGGAGATGGTACTGCAGTTGAAGACAATTGTGTAATACACGCGAGGCCTGGTGAGAGAACGATCATCGGGAAAAATGTTACTCTGGGACATTCATGTGTTATTCACACAGCTGAAATAGATGACAACGCAGTTATAGGAATGAAATCAGTTGTGACGGATTTTGCCAAGGTTGGCAAATGGGCAGTGGTTGCTGAAGGTTCAGTAGTGAGGAAGGGACAGAGCGTTCCTCAGGATACGATTGTGGGAGGGGTCCCTGCGAAGGAGATTGCCGCGGTCAAGGACGATTTCAAGGTTCAATGGGCTGACTACAAGAAAAACTATCAATCATTCTGCGTAAGATACAAAGAGAACCTTCGCGAGAAAAAGTAGATTTATGTCATGTGAAGTTATATCACAATCATGAACACTGATTATAATATTACGGATTGTTCTGCGAAAGTGATTCTGGATTCCAGGGGAAACAACACTGTCGAGGCCACAGTCAGCATCGGAAATTTTAGAGGAACTTGTGGAGCGCCTTCCGGGGCAAGTACCGGTGCTACTGAAGTAAAGCCATTCAGGAAAGATTCAGCAGTGGAAACCGTTGATAATTTTTACCGCAAGGTCAGGCAGAGATTGATTGGATTCAATGCCTTTAACCAATCAGGATTCGACGACCTATTAGGAGAAATCGACGGAACAGAAAATTTCTCTGAGATCGGGGGAAACCTTTCCACAGCACTTTCAATTGCGTGTGCCAAGGCAGTTTCCTTAAAATTAGGAATACCATTATACAGGTATGTTGGAGGAAATTTCAGGGCAAAGCTTCCGAAGCCGCTCGGAAATGTTCTGGGTGGAGGCAAGCATGCGATTAACGGCACCACAATACAGGAATTTCTTGTTTCTAACAATGCTGATTCATTTCTAAAGTCTATCATGGTTAACGCGAAGATTCACAAGCGGGTTGGAAAGCTCCTTTCGGAAAAACTCCCAGGCCAGAGCATAGGTGTCGGAGATGAAAGAGCCTGGGTCGCATCCATCTCGGATGAGGATGCAATGGACATCCTGAAAAGGGCGTGCAATGAGGTGGCATCAGAAGAGAAGGTTAACGTTTTAATGGGGTCGGATCTTGCAGCATCAAATTTCTATGACGGTTCATCCTACGAGTACAAGGATCATAAGCTTTCAAGGGACCAGCAGATAGACTTTGTAAAATCAATGGTTAAGGAAAAAGGGTTCACAATCATAGAAGACCCAATGGATGAAAATGATTTTGAGGGTTTTTCTCTCATAACATCCTCAATAGGAAGCAGGGCAATGGTCATTGGGGACGATATATACACAACAAATTCCAGGAGGATTGAGAGGGGAATAGAACTTCATTCAACTAACGCTGTGCTTATAAAAGTGAACCAGATTGGAACGCTCACTGAAACGTGGAAGGCTGTGAAGACAGCAACGGAAGCGTCCATGAAGAATGTCATCTCCCATAGAAGCGGGGAAACCACAGACGATTTCATCGCACATCTGTCAATAGCATTTTCATCGTCATACATAAAGACCGGAACTATCGGGGGAGAAAGATTGGCGAAACTCAACGAACTTGTGAGAATAGAAGAGGATCTGAAAGAGTGACAGTATACATCCTCGGCATAGGAATGAGGGGTGTAAAAAGTTTCACGATTGAGGAAGCCGAAATAGTCCGGAATTCAAGTGCCATTTACCTGGAGGGGTATACATCATTTCTGCCAGAGCATTTCAGGGAGGAATTCGAATCGTATTTCCAGAAAGAGTTTACCTAACTTTCCAGGGAAAAGGTAGAAGTGGATGACTTTT
>JAJZXT010000179.1 GCA_021806355.1 Thermoplasmata archaeon | reverse complement strand
CCTTCAGAAGTTATACCAAAACAAGAAGAGGTTGCAGAGCGGCCAGATCCACCAGAATCAGAAGCGGAATCAGAGACCATTCACGAGCATGGATCGGGAATATTCATCAGAGGCTATCGTAGAGAAAGCAGCGATGAATTATCAGGATAGCGCCATTTTACGAGACCGCACCGTGTTGATGTTATTGGTGCTTACAAACGGAGAAATGATAATGTATTATGTAAGAAGAGTTTATATATTGATATATTCATCTTCTTTTTATGGATTATATAAAAACGCTTTCTATCCTGGAAAAGACCGTCAGCGTCCCGGTTTATCATGTCATTGGGAGCATTGGAGGCCTTCCGCTTTATCTGTCGACTGAGCAGGGAGAAATCGCACTTTACGCACTTGGAAAAGAACCTTTAAGGTTGACTAGGGGTCCCCTGGCCAGTGTGGCGAACCCAAGAGCAGGCGAAGATTTTGTTCCTTTTACGAGAGACCTATCCCATGGTAGGGAACTGCATTCAATCAATATTGCCAGCCTTAAAGAGGAAGAACGCGAGATTTACAATGCCAGAGCCAGGATCATATCCATGGCTTACAACAAAGAGAAAATAGCTTTTGTATCGCAGTCAGGTAATTCTGGAGGATTGTTTCTTGAAGAGGGGGGAGATGTCAGGAAGCTATCCGATATTTCGCCGTTTTCCTTTGTAAGGGACATTGGTAATCACTTTATTGTAGGAGATGGCATGCTAAAAGGAAACCCGAAGTCGACAGATATATTCATCGCACCATTGGATGGAGGAAAGATTGATATTCTTACTCCAAAAGATGGGAGCAGCAATTACGTGTTTGAGATTCATAATGATACAATATTTTTCTCCAGCGATTTTGAAACTGGAGGAGAATCGTCTCGCCTTTATTCCTACAATCTTAAGGACAGGAAATATGAAAGTGTAAAGTTTTCCGGTCAGGACATTATTGATTATAACCCTGTGGAGATTTATTCCTTCGACAGTGCAAATAAACTCGTTATTGCAGCCAAAGACGGAGAAACTAAGATATTCAAGGATGGTAGGTTTGTAAAAGCAATGCCAGGTTCCCAAACTGGGGCAACTGAAATAGATGGCAGGATATTCTTTTCCCACTCATCCCTTGTCTCAACCTCAAAGATAATGAATACTGATGAAAGAGACAAAACGAGCGTGATTGTTAGAAACACTCATTTGAACGCGGGCAAGGTAGAATATATACAGATTCACAGCGACATTTCAGTTCCCGCGTGGCTCATGAAACCCAAGGGAAGAGGAAGAAGAATTGGAATAGTGATGGTTCATGGTGGCCCATGGTCATCAGTGAGTAACGCCTGGGATATTACTCTGGCACCACTCGTATTATCTGGATATACGGTAATGGCACCAAATTTCAGAGGTTCAACAGGATATGGCAGCAATTTCATGCAGATGGACATAAACGATGCCGGTGGTGGAGACCTCAGGGATGTTATTGCAGCCCGGAACTACCTCATGGATAATGGAATTGTTGACCACGTCGGGATAATGGGTGCTAGCTATGGTGGCTTCATGTCATTTCTTGCAACGGCGAAGTACCCGGAATTATGGGAATTTGGAATTCCAATAGCCGGCATAACAGACTGGGTTGAAATGAGCAGAATGTCAGATCCATTTTTCAAGACATTCATAGGGATGCTGTTTGGCGGCAACATAGATCTTATGAAAGACAGGTCAGCTGTGAATTTCCTGGAAAATGTAAAGGTCCCTCTGTGTATTATACATTCACAGAATGATTCCAGAACACCTCTCACCCCCGTTCTAAGGTACGCACAGAAGCTTCATGAAATGAACAAGAGATTTGAAATGCATGTAATACCGGACATGGGTCACACAATAACAAAGATGAAGGACGTTGTGGATCTCTTCTTTCCAGCGCTAATATTTCTTGACAGAATATATAGTAAAACTTGATATATAAAATCTTAGCACAAATTTCTTATTATCACATAAAGTTGAACGTTAAGTAGTAACAGTAATTATGGAGTGATGATTATACTTAACTATAGTTTTGCGATTCAGTAAATTTTATTCATGTGTCTGACATTATCAGACTATGATCGAGATACCCGTTGTGAAACAGCCTGATGTGTTGACAGATCTTCTTGCTGAATTCAGGCCTCTTTTTGACAGGAGACAGTTCAGGCAGTTCTCCAGATACATTTCCTCCTCATGGGTATCACCAACCCGTTCAGTTGCACACCTGAACGACATATTCATGGAACACACAAACCAGTCGAACCTGAACAGGTTCCTGAGGAATATTCCGGTACTGGAGATATTCAGGAAGTCTGTAAGCCTGATCAACCGCTATTCATCAGATTCCATTATGGTGATTGACGACACAATACTTCACAGGAAGGGAAAACACATAGATGGATCAGGATGGGTGTTTGATCATTCTGATGTCAATGCCAATCAAATTTTTTCCAAAAACGCCAATTGAATATTTTCCACCCATATTTAGATTTTCTTTCATTCCCTTTTCACCTCATTCATGCTGATATTTCCGGTCCTTTTGCGTTCTTTCAGCCTGTATGAATCACCTCTTATGTTCACAACTGTACAGTGATGCAGTATTCTGTCAAGAACAGCAGAAGCCATCA
>JAJZXT010000025.1 GCA_021806355.1 Thermoplasmata archaeon | reverse complement strand
CTGTCATGTCAAGCATAAAAATGAGTGATCTTGCCATATTTGTTACAAGGAACTCTGTCAGTCCGTCCATGCCATTACGATGGGCAGACTCAAGAGCATCAAGATAGGCGTTCCTGTCCTGCGGAAGAATGTTTAGGAGCGGCCAGTTGTGATTGAGGAAGTGCATATTCAGCAGTAGCCTGCCTACTCTTCCGTTTCCGTCCGAGAAGGGATGTATGGATTCGAAGCCAGAGTGCATTTCAGAAGCCTGAGAAAAGACATCTTGGCGCTTCATTTCCATTGCTACGTAATGCTGCTCCCATTCCTGAAGCAGAGAGATAAGCTTTTCGACTCTTGGGGGGGAATACTTTGAGCCTGATATTCTGACATTTTCCATTCTCCACTGTCCCGCGTCCAGAAGAATTCCATGAAAGATCATATTATGCAAATTCAATGCACTTTTCATGTTGACCTCACATATTTTTCCGCTTACCACTTCAGCCAAAGCTGCGCGATGCTGAATTGTTTCCATCAGATCCCTTATGGGGCGGTGAGGCACAGTCATGCCACTTTCAATTACCTTGGTTACTTCAACCAGGGTGAGGGTGTTTCCCTCTATTGCATTGGTTCCCCAGGTATTCAGTATGAATGATTCCTGAAGCGTCTTTTCCGGCAAATTGCGTATTGAACCTCGATCCAACATTCTTTCCCTGAGGCGACTTAATATGTATCTGTCCATTATTCATGCCACTATGCATATTGAGTATAAAAATATATATGGAATAAATCTGTTAACTCATTATATCCATATTGCAACCCCAACGTTAAGATTTAACTGTCGCTGTTTCCGAATAACATCCCGTCTCTTCAACATCTCACAGGACCAAATCTCTTGCCGTTCCTAATGCAACCTGTGTTAACCTTATGTTCAATCTGAAACAAATACAAATTTTTCTGCAGTGTTCCCTTAAAACTTTAATAAAATACCAACCGGTCCATTGTGTCCTATTTAAGATAATTTACGGAATATATAGTCAAGCGCGTGCTTTTCTGCTCGTCTTAAATGATCGTTAAATGTACCTTTATCAATTCTTAACTTTCTGGCCAGATTATCGATCCTAGTCTTTCTCGGAATTTCGTAGAACCCAAGTTCATATGCGATCCTTAGAGCCGACCTTAGCTTTTCGGTTAATGCCGAAAGTGGGGTTTTTTCCTTGCCGTAGGGTGTTCCTATCCTTAAGATCTTGTAGTTTACATTGCGTATAGCAAGCCCTTCCTTCAACTCCTCAATTTTAACAATCGGAGCCAACAACAATGACTTGTATACTTTTAGTGGTAACTTGAATGTCAATGGGGTAAACTCCCTCCATCCCTTGCCATTTCTTAAAAAAAAAGCATATCTTCTTTGTGTCTGACCGCGTTCTCAGAGTCTTTAATTCCCCATTTTTTCTCAGTGAGGAAAACCACGGACCCGTCCTTCTTTGTAGAAAGGACCTTGAGACCACTTTTTTCTTCTTCGCTTGATCCGAGGTAATCACGAATAAGTCCCCACTGCTCAGGTGTCGCCTTACCAAAAAATATAACTCCATCGCTACCAAACTTCAAAATCTCAAGATTTTGTGCACTCCTAAGAGCATTCATGTAAAGTGAAAGTTGTGAATCTGGGTGTATGCGGATTTCGAGTTCTGCTTCAACCACCATCACCCAGAATACTAACATGCGAGGTATGAATTTTACTTTTTTCAAAAACGTACAGATATGATGGAAATAGCAGGCAGAGGGTATAATAGGAATTTCAATACCAGCAATCTGAAGCCAAATGAAAAACTCCCACTTATTCTGCAATTTAGACTTATCGCTGGTCCGTTTATGACTATGATTGATACAAGTGTTGTAAATATAGCACTTCCCGAAATGGGGGATTGAGCGGACTGGAAAGGACAAGAAGGCAGAAGGATATACTTGAAGCACTTGAAAAGGTATCGTGGTGGTAAAAGCATAGATATCAGGTAATCAGGTAAGAAGTAATCAACATGTTTTTAAAGAAAATCAGGAAAAATTTTATATGTTATACATATGTGTATGTGTGTGTACCAGGGTGTGTTGAATGGGAAGCAAAAACATATCTATTTCGGATGAAGCCTACTTAAGGTTATCAGAGCTAAAGTCAAAAAATGAAAGTTTCACAGAACTGATTTATAGGCTGACAAATAAAACGAATGTGCTAGACTTAAAAGGCATCATAAGTGAGGATGAGGGAAAATCCTTAGAGAAAAATATTAGAAATTCAAGGAAACTAAGCAACAAAAGAATAGATAAAATTGCTAAGGAGTTAACAAGATAATGATAGCTGATACTTCATTTCTTATAGACATAATGAAATCTGATAAAGAGGCTATAAAGAAAGCCGAGGAAATTGAAAAGAAAGGAAACACAATATCTATCACCTCAATTTCAATTTTTGAGTTGTTCGTTGGTGTGACCCTCAGCATTAAACAGGATAGGGAGAAAAATAAGATAAATCGAATATTAAAAGGTCTACCAGTTATAAGTTTTGAGGAGGATTCTGCAAGAGAGGCTGGCAGGATCTTTGCGCAAAAAAGAAAGGAAGGATCAACAATAGAACCAGAAGATGCTATGATTGCAGGTATCTGTTCAATAAGAAACGAGGTTCTAATCACGAGAAATATTAAACATTTTAACGATATAGAAGGTTTGAGAGTAGATAGTTATTAATGGCACGAGATTTAGTTG
>JAJZXT010000096.1 GCA_021806355.1 Thermoplasmata archaeon | reverse complement strand
CTAATCCCTATAGGGATTAGTGGAAGACTGGGTAAAGAAGATAGTGGAGGAGGAAAGGAAGAAGCGAAATATTCCCCTGGAAGCAAAACCCCTCAACGGGAACTATTATCTCTATCACTCAACATCAAGGTATGATCGCAACAGCAAGAAGGCAGTCAAGGTTTCCGATTATATAGGAAGGATTACCCGAACGGGCATAATCGAGAAGGCAAAGGAGATCAGGTCAATATATGAATACGGCAATTCAGCCCTGGTATATTCGCTGTCAGGAGACATGATTGCAAGGCTGCAGAAATATTTCCCTGACAGGTGGCCTGATCTATATGCGCTATCCGTGGTGAGGCTCATGGATTCGGTTCCACTGAAATCCGTGAAGGATCGGTGGGAGAAACTCCATGTTTCAAGGGAGATCAAGGCTCACCTGTCACAGAACACGCTCACTGACCTTCTCATGGATATCGGATCAGACATGGGCGCACAGATGGATCTTTTCCAGTCCCTCATAACAGAATCAAAGAAGCTTGCATTCGACCTGTCAAGCATATTCTCCAGATCAGTGAACCTGAACGTTGCCGCGAAGGGTCACAATGCGGATCACATATACCTGCCGCAGATAAACATGGCGCTGGCATTCGATCTCGATCAATACCGGCCGGTTTTCCTCAAACCGGTAGAGGGATCGGTGAGAGACGTGAAATCGCTGAGAAAGGTGCTTGAGGAGATCAATTTCGACGGTATTCTTGTCCTTGATACGGGATTCTCATCGCACGATCTGGCTGAGATCATGCGGATGGATATGAGGTTCGTAATGCCTCTACGCAGGAACCAGGAGATAATAGATTATGGCATGGATCTGAACTCCAGCTTCGTATATCGTGACAGGGGGATCAGGTCAGGATTCCTGAACAGGGATGGCCTAAGGATATACATGTTCCAGGACCAGATGCTCATGGCGGAGGAATCATCCACTTTCATAAAGATGATTGCGGAAAAGAAGAGGACACAGAGGGAATTCGATACCGAATCGGCCAGGTTCGGGAAGATATCAATCCTGTCCAACGTAAGAGACGATCCTGAGATGATATACAATCTCTACAAGCAGCGTGAAGAGGTGGAACAGGCATTCGATGCCATGAAGAACGAGCTTGAGAATGACAAATCATACCTGAGCAATGACGATTCGCTCAGGGGTTATTTCTTCATATCTTTCCTTTCCCTTTACCTGTATTACAGCATATTCGTCCTGATCAGGGCTGCTGATCTAACCAGCAAGATATCCGTGAAAGATGTGCTCCTGAAATTCTCAAAGGTATACAAGATAGTCAGGGGAAACAAGGAAACACTGAGCGAGATTCCTTCAAGCGTTGAAAAGATAGACGAGATGCTTGGAACAAGTATATTCCCTAAAAAATTGTGGAGTTAAGGTTTAAAAAACAATTCTATAACTAAATATATATAGTTTAAAATTTATTACTTGAAATGAACCTCTTTAGAGACAGAACAGCATTGGCAGGAATTTTGGTGTTTATAGCGGTAGCGCAGTTTGTAATATTTCTTAATATTGCAGCATTTCTTGATCCGGGTTATATAATTCACACCAACACCATAAGCCATCTAGGCGTTCCTGTATATAACCCAGCCTGGTTCGTATTTAGCGCATCAATTGTGATTCTCGGGGTGTTATTGATCACTGCAGGAGTTCTGTTAATGGAATATTCAAGACTTTTGATGATATTTCTTATTTTGTCTGGATTTGGCTCCCTGGGGGTGGGTTTGGTCAATGAAACCTTTGGAACGCCACATCTGATATTTGCTCTTTTTGCGTTCTTATTCTCATCGCTTGCGTCTTATGCTATTCTCTATAAAAATAGAGACTTTATTTCATTAATATGGGGAATCCTGGGAACAATCGGATTGGGCGCCTTGCTTCTCTATATGGCCAAAATTCTTTTGGGGCTCGGAGTAGGTGGAATGGAAAGAATGATTGTCATACCTAACCTGATCTGGGCACTTGGTTTCTCAACATATCTAATAGGAAAGTCTGAAAAAAGCGAGTAATAATTAACCACTAACCCAATAATTTTTCAACAATATTTTTTTGCTTGTAGATAATTCAATCGATAAAGCGGGGTTTCTTAGAAGAGTAAGAGTTCACTTTTTGTATTATAGGAGTCGACATCTTTCCAAATTTCATGGGATATATGATCCTGACCTTTATTATCTTCCAAAAGCCCATTTTTCAAAATAGAATTATAGAGAAGATATGAAAAATATGGAGAACCAGTTGCGCCTGGAGAATTATAATTCAGGACATGCAGGCAGTTTTCCTTATTTTGGACTATTGTTTCTGGAACAAATCCGTGTTTATCAACTAGTGAACCCCGGATACCGGAGAAACCGCGAACCTTCGCCTTCCTGAAATCCATGTTTGGGATAAAAGAATTGACTCTCCCAATCATTTCCCTCTGGCTGAGGGAAGATTTCCATTCTCCCATTGCAAGCTTGATGAATTGCGGGTTTAACAATAGATTTATTTTAGGTGAAAGCGGCCTTTTCAATATTGGGAAAAATTCTTTGTTCTTTCCCATACCCTCACGATAAAACTCTGGCCCGCTTACGGGAACTGCATTTGGCCCAATTTCCAAGGTTCCGTTCGGCCTTACTATTAGATGTGGATCCAAAAACGGAAATTCCGGGTTATCCGCAACGGAATATATATTCCTGCTTACGAATCCTTTTAGATTCTCGTCAACCTTCCAATACTCCCCCCTGAAATACATTACCGATTTGTCAAGAGCAGTTCCATCTCTATGTGCAAGATCCAGAGAACGATTTCCGGCAGCATTGATTAAAAGATCACACGTCATTTGCCTTTTTGTTGTGGAATCATCAATGAAATACTGCAGAGTTCGTTTCTCACTGCGAATATCCATAACCCTGGAATTAAATAAATACCTAACCCCATTAATTTTGTTTATTTCCGCTATTTTGTTAGAAAGGATACCATAGTCAGTCGATGTGTCAGTCTTGGATAAAATGCCGCCCGGTGCCGATACATTTCTTTCGATTTCTCTAATTTGTTCCCTGTTCAAAATAGAAATCTGGTTCTCCTGAACGCCGTTAATGAGTGCCCATTTCTCATATTTTTCAATAGTCTTAACCTGCTCCTCAGTCTTTGCAACCTCTAAGGTTCCAACTTCATTCCACGGTAAATTGTGTGAAGATGCAAATTCTTTCCAGAGATAATAGGATATTGATGCAGAAGTTGCCAGGACTTTCTTTTTTTGAGGATTCATGTAAAATGGTCGATGAACCATTCCAGTGTTCCTTGAAGTCGTGTGGATCGAAGTATCCCTTTCCTTCTCCATCACGAAGACTTTGGTTCCCCTTAGGTGTGAAAGCCAATATGCAATGGTGTTTCCAAGGATCCCGCCACCTACAACAACTGCAACTCTTTCACCTATCAATTATGTTCACCATGGGTAGACTCCACATCTTATAGAGAAAAAAAGGATATATAATATCCTGACTACTCTTTCTTAACACCAATTTTTGAAGGCCACCAATTATATTTCTTCAATATGAGCATGACTGCCGGAACAAAAAAGGGCCATGTTATGAATGTGTCCACAAGGACTCCAATGGCAAGGCTCATCCCTATTTCTTGTATTATCCCAAGAGTGCTGATATAAAGGGAGCCAAATGTTACGGCAAGAACGGCACCTAATGTTATTATGACCGCTCCATTCTCCCTTACAGAAGTAATTATTGCCTCTTTTTCGGTCTTTCCCTTTATTACTTCCTCCTTCACCCTCGATATCATGAATATATCATAGTCCAGACCGACTGCCAGAAGTGTAATAAATGCGAACATGGGCATGAAAATTATCAGTGGAAGATGCTGGATATAATGGAAAATGACATATGAAATTGAAAGCGATATTATCACTGATGCAATCACCATCAATATCAATCTTACAGGCGTCAGGACAGAACCCATCTGGATAAGTAGAATTATGAATATAGCAATTGCAAGTATTGGAATCATTTCAGAGAAGGATGATGCTGTTACCGAATATGCGTTTGAGAATCCCTCTGTCATTCCTCCTATGTTGTATGTATAGGCAAGGTTGCTAGCATTTGTGGATAGGGCATTGTTGAGATTACTGACAGTTACTGAAGCAGGGGTTGTCCATGCGAGAGATGTGGTTTCAAAGACAATTTCTGCATACCTGGAATTTGAACCTATAAAAGACTTGACCTGGCTGTTATAAATGTTGGCGGATCCGTTGGGTAGGCTGTTGATAGAGTGTGGAGAAATAAAGCTTCCAAAGGGATAAGTTGGCCCGAATATTCCCTGAATTCCGGAAATATGGGCTGTAGTATTCTCAATCTGCGATAGTTTTTGGAATTCCGCATAATTAAAGGAGCCATTTGAGTTGATTAATGGTTGGGCAAAGTGCACAATTATGAAAGATCTATCGAAGAAATCCCCCCCAAATGATGCATTAACAGCCACTACGGACTCAACTCCCGAGCTTTGCGGGATCAATTTGAAGATATCCATATTAGTAGGGGTTATCGTATAAAATGTGAGTGCTATTAGTGAAACGATCACGAAAGCAACAACCAGCGGAGCTTTGTTATCTGTAGAGAATTTGCCAACCTTCCCCATAAAAACCCTTCCTGGTGGCCCATCATCTTTACTGCTCTCCTTAATGTTCAATATCCTCCTTCCATAGCGATGGAGAATAGCAAGAAGAAGTGTGTTGGCTAATATGACAGAAACTGAAACTCCTACTGCATTCGTAAGTCCCGAGTCGCTGAAAATAGGAACGTGGGATATCCAGAGAACTATATACGAAATAACTACTGTCAATCCTGAAGTGAAGACAGCGTGCCCTGCCCACCTTGAAGATACGATAGTGGGGTGTTTCTGCCCGCTTGCCAGTTCCTTCCTGTACCTGGCCATGATATATACTACATAATCACTTGTCAGCCCCAGAAGCAACAATAGCAGTAAAGTAGGCGTGATAAAAGAGATCTGGGCGTGAAGTACGTATTTGTATAGAAGTCCATTAAGGCCCAACGATATTATAGCAGAGAAGGCAAATATAAATAAAGGCATGAACGCTGCTTTAATGGATCTGAAGTATAACCCCACTATCATAATGGAAAGAAATATTCCGATGCCCAGAGCCTCAATCATTCCTTTAGTTACTTCGTTGTTTATCTGCCCATTTAGGGTTTGGCTGCCGGTTACGATTACAGATGAGTTTGTAATGTTGCTCTGAACCTGTGTGGCTATGCTTGTGATCGTGTCACTCGCGGATGTGTTATATGCCTGGTTTATATTTATAATGATAAGGGACGTGGAATATCCTATTCCCAATAATTGAGATAGGGTATAATTGCTTGGGATTATAGGTTGTTCGAATAGCGTGTAATTAGAGATGTACTCATTATAAGCTTCCCTTGGCGTTACGTTTGCAAGGGTTTCCAGGAATGTACTAACGATATAGTGATTCTTATTCAAGGCAATTAGAGGGTTGCCATAAAATTCCCTTATTGAAGCATTCAGCACAAATGGTATGGATGCGGAAATTATTTGTTGAGGTATAGCTGGCTGGCTTAGGTTAAATGAAACTCCTATAATATATGCATAGGAAGTTCCAAGAACGTTCTCAATAAAACTTGCCTTTGTTGAATTAGATGAAAGCTCCGCCGTTAATGCGGTTATGGAGTAGTTAAGAACTGAACTCTTTTGATTAAACATGAACGAAGATAGTGTAATGTTTTGATCAATTGATACCATTAAATGGGCGATAGATCCATAACCCTTGGCAGAACTTGTGCTTACGAAAGTGGTGTTCCTAAGGGTATTATTGACAGCCCGGTTCATCTCGTAGACAGGTTTTGTTAAGTTCTTACTTGCATTCCAGTATGATGTGAAGTTGTTCACATAATCTTTAGCAAGAACTGATTCCTTAGAGCTGCCTGCATAGGAAATAGTTTTATTGTATGCCTCAGATTTATTGCCATTGATTGTGAAGTTCTGCAGATAAATTAATGGAAGGCCCAGTGTTAATTGAGCCGTTGAATTAAACATATATGAAGCGGAATTAAGGCCACCAATAAGCCCTGTTGTTCCGTTTATTAGCCCCTTCATTCCAGTCGAAAAATTCATCAGGAGACTTTCTTCGGTTGAAAAAATACTTGTAATCGATTTAAAACCCTTGATGCCTGAAGAATATGAAGATAATCGATTATTGACTGAGAGAAGTTCCCTATACGTTTGAAGATTTGTTACAGGTGTGTTATTTGTGATGATTATGAACTGAGATGCGTTGGAAGTTGAACCTCCAAAATTGGAACTGTTCTGCCCAAAATAATTTGAGAGTTCCGTGGATGCTCTATAAGACATTGATGAAGTCGTGTTGAGACTCCCCCCTATATTGAATGATGTATTACTAAAAACAAGAGAGGCTGGGAATATCATAAGGATCAGAAATACAACCCAGAAAACTATAATCTTTCCACTATTCTTGGATGAAAATTTTCCAATTTTTTCAAAAAAGGATTCAAACATTATCTTTCAAAGCCGTATCGCTTATCGATATTTGAAAATTTAGCTGTTGAAGAATTGAACATTTATATCTGACCAGCTACCTATGAAACTCGCCAGATCTCATCCTTAAGAAAAGTGCATTTTCAAAGCTGCGAGCATACCTGCAGGTAACCATCTGGAAAAGTGACAAGCTTTAATTCTTTCGGATTATATGTGAAATATATGCCTGAATCTAAAACTGAGAACGTTGATCTTTATGACTATCTTTATAAACTGTTGCAGCAGATTCCTGAGGGTTTTGTAACGACTTATGGTGCCCTTGCTTCAGCCCTGGGCGATATCAGAGCATCAAGAGCTGTTGGGACAATGCTCTCTGAAAACGAAAGAGGGGACATCTATCCCTGTTACAAGGTGGTTTATTCAAACGGAGAGGTTGGAAATTACACGCATTCGTTGGGTTCCGCAGAAAAAAAAAGAAGGTTGGAAGCAGATGGCGTTAAAATTTCTCGAAATCGTATTGAAAATTTTGAAAGCTCCCTATTCTCTGACTTTAAGACGGATTATCCCCTAAAAAAACTTGCCTCGATGCAGAATGAAATGAGGAGCAGAGTTTCACTGGATGATGATTTGAAAGGTGAATCCATCGGTGCAGTTGACGTTTCTTATGAAGGTCGAACTGGCTATGGTGTTTTTATATGGCAGAATGGGAATAAACTCAATAAAAAGGAAGTAGTCATGAGATCAAATTTTCCATACATTCCGGCGTATCTGGCTTTCAGGGAGTATAAATTCATAAAGGAACTCTGTTACGATTTTGATGGAACCTTGCTTGTGGATGGAAACGGCATACTTCATCCAAGAGGCGTTGGATTGGCAACCTATGCTGGATTAAAACTGAATATTCCAACCATTGGCGTGGCAAAGTCCCTGTTGATGGGGAAAGTAAGTGGAAATAATGTATACCTTGAAGAAAAGAAGGTGGCTGTTGTCTTGTCGGGGAACAGCATCGTCAGCCCAGGGAATAGAATATCACTTAATACTGCAGTAAAGATAGTTAGATCTGATTCAGCCGGAACATATCCAAAAATACTAAAATTGGTTCACGATGAAACTGTGTCCCTGAGAAAAAATAATTTGCTTCAAGTTGAGAAAAACTAGGGAACTCAAAAATTTGTAAGTGGGTTCTATTTAATATTTGAGGATAGGCATTTCTCTTAGGATTAGGATAGAAATTCAACTATCTGCAACCGAAAAACAGGTCAAATCAGCCAAAAAGTAAAATAGAATTAATTAAAGAGTTTCCTTTGAATGAATAGAAACCAAATTTGAGAATGCTCAGTGAATATCAGTTGAAAATGGAGATTGAAACAATAATATTCTTCCATTTCTTCTCAAGTTGTTTTTTATATGAGATTTATAGTTATTGGGAAAAAATTTTGTCATTGCGCTGATAAATCCTTCAAAATACCACATTTTAATATAGCTTTTAACTATGCCTGTAATTAAAGCGGAGGTTGTCGAGCTAGGTTAAAGGCGATGGATTCAGGGTCCATTCCCGCAGGGGTCCGCCGGTTCAAATCCGGCCCTCCGCATTTATAACATTGACTCATCGCACTTTCATATGGGTTCATGGATAAAGACCTAAATTACCACACCTGAAGTATATTTTAGTCTTCAGGTGCTCTTTATTCCTGAAACCAAATGCCATCTTTTCTATGAGGGCAATCCTTGAATTTATCCCCTCAGCTTTTGCATTGATTATGCGATGCGTGAAATAGTTCAGTATGAAGTCAATATGCACCTTCATCATCCTCGCAATATCTTTCATTGCATCAACGAATAAATGAATGACCTATGTACTCTTTAGAATATGGTGTTTTCAGTAAGAAATAATGTAAAAAATAATTATTTGACAATCATCATATAATTGTCATAGGTTGAATCCCAAAAGAGTTATAATGTCTGGAGTCTCTATTAGACGATGGTTATGGTAAATAGAATTATCGTTGTAGGCTCAACAGGTCTTATTGGAAGATCACTTTCCAAATTTCTTTTGTCTCCGGGGAACGAGATAGTTTCTGTGTCAAGAGACCCAGAGAGTGCCAGGAATTTAATTCCCGGACTCAGATCATATGAAAAACTGCAGATTAATGCGGAAAAATTCAGGGAAATAGTGGATGGATCCGATGTAGTAATCAATATGACTGGCTCTCCGGCATTTGAGAAATACCGAGATTATGATAGAATAGTTAGGGAAAGCAGAGTTGATTTGACTGAATCAATTTCAGAAGGAATTTCTCAGTGTGAAAGAAAACCAAAAGTATTCATAAATGCCAGTGCAAGCGGATATTATGGCCCAGGGGGACCGGATCAAACGTACACCGAAACTTCAGCCGGTGGGGACGACTATTGGGGAAATCTTGTGAAGGATTGGGAAGCCGCAACAGGAAAGGCAGAAAAAGCAGGGGTAAGAACCGTGAAGATAAGAACCAGTGTTATACTCTCCAGTGAGGGAGGAGCACTTTCACAGCTTGCCCCTGTATTTAGGAAACACCTAGGCGGTTATATAAAACCAGGAACTCAGTTTTTCTCATGGATTCACATTGATGATGAAATTGGAATAATAGACTTTACAATAAAAAATGCTGAGATTACAGGTCCCGTAAATGCAACATCTCCTGGGTATACTACTTCCCGTGAGTTTTTCAGCGCTATTGGCTCCGAGATGAATAGAAAAGCTTCAATCGGAATGCCAGAATTCATTCTTAAGGCACGGGTAGGCAAGGCTTATGGACTGCTCGCGTCCGGAGGAAAGATCATTCCGGAGAAGGTTCTGAAAGCGGGCTACCAGTTTAAGTATGCAGATATCAGAAGCGCATTGAAGGACATCATCCCCAATATGGTGAGTTAAACAATCGATTCCTATCAGAAAAACACAGATAGTGCCGGTTGGTCTGCCTCGCTTTTAGGTGTCAAATAGACCATTGACATGTATATTTGTGATAATATATAATTTGATGGGATAGATCAAAAGAGAAAGGTTTTCTAAATCCGCCTATGAACATTCTAATCATCTCAGGGCAGAGATAGATGCACTTTCACGCCACTTATTTCTCCAGCTTCCAGGAAGTCTTTATCGCAAGTTATGATCGATTCATGATTTTCTGCACAAATACCCAGTATTATTATATCCAATTCGTTTATTAATAAGCCATTTTCCTTTAGCCTGGAGTATATTTCTGCGCATAATCCTGCAGTTTTAGTGGTAAAACCGTATACCTTAAACTGATCAAGAAATTCAAGCAGCATCTCTTTCCTATCAATTCTTGAGACAGATGTATAAATTCCTCTGAGAAACTCATATCTGTTTATCACCGTTATGCATGCGCTTTCGCTGGAATGTTCCCTCAAGATTCTCTTTACCGATGAATTGCCTTTTACGACATCTATAAGGACATTGGTATCAATGACAGGTGCCACCAGTTTACACCTTCTTTATCTCCCTTGGCATTGCCCTTTTTCTTCCCTCGATAACATCTTGCTCTAGCACTTTGCCTTCATCGGAAGAAATCAGAGCCCAGTATCGATTCAAATCATTTACAGTAGTTTCCTTTCTTGATTCGGAAATGAGTTCACGTATAACCTGCGAAAAAGACTTTTTATCTTTTCTCTTTGTGAGTTCTGCATAAACATCATCCTGTATGGAAATTATCTTTACCATGTTTTCGTATATATGTATCTATGTATATATCGTTTACCATGATGAAGGTGCGTCTCGCCTTAATGTGACATCCTCCCACGTTAAATAACGTGGGCTTCCTGCTTCAACCACTTCACTTGCTTTATCCCTTCCTTCTCAAGAAGAGATATAGTAGAGGTGACTGTGTCCACAGGCGTTAATTCCCCACTGTCCGTGGGTATTCCGGTCTTTATGAGACCGAATCTCTTTATGTTTATTGCTGCATTCCATTCCCTGTCATGTGTTGTATTGCATCGCGGGCATGTCCATGTTCTTTCACTGAGTTTCAGGTCATAGATATATCCGCAGTGTGAACACATCTTTGATGATGGATCGAATCTTCCTATCTCTATTATATTCTTCCCTCTTGACAATGCCTTGGTTTTCAGCATTGTGAAGAAGGAAGACCATCCTGCATCTGCTATGCTCCTTGCAAGATTATGATTCTTCATCATGCCTGATACGTTCAGTCCTTCCGTTATTATGGTGTCGTATTGGCGTATCAGGATATCGGATACTTTGTTGCGGAAATCCATTCTCTGGTTAGCAATGTGTTCCTGCAGTGTTGCTACCTTTATCCTTGCCTTGTCCTGATTTTTAGATCCTTTCTGTTTCTTTGCCAGTTGTCTCTGTCTCTTTGCAAGTTTCTTTTCGGATTTCTTCAGGTTCCTTGGATTGCTGATCTGTATACCATCTGACAGTGTGATGAATTCAGTTATACCGACATCCATGCTGACCGATGTGGATGGTTTTATCTCTCTGGATTCAGGTATTTCATTCGGTGTTTCGGCAAGAATTGAAACGTAATATTTACCGGAATCTGTCTTGGATATTGTGAGGCTTGTTGGTTCTCCCTCAATATCCCTGTGCATGATCATCCGTAATGGTGCCTTGAATTTTGGTAGTGTAAGATGGTTGCCATCAATGCTGAAATGTTGAGGTACAGAGAATGATCCACCATTCCTCTTCTTCCTGAACCGTGGATATCTGGTGATCTTCCTGAAGAATCCATGAAAGGCACTGTCCAGGTGCATCACAACCTGTTGAACACTTTGGGAATTGATTTCATTAAGCCATTTATTTTCTTTCTTCAGTACGGGGAGAAGAGATGACATCTCACTACGAGTGATTGCTTCTCCTTTCTCGGTATATCTTTTATTGCGCAGATCAAGAAAATGATTCCACACAAACCTGCATGATCCGATGTGTTTCTCAATGAGGATCTTCTGATCATCATTGGGGTACATCCTGAATCTGTAGGCTTTGTACATGCTATTTATCTAATATCACCACCTGTGTTAAATCTTTTGGTTCGCTTTCATCTCCTCTCTTAAGATCGGAGTTTTCTCGCTCACCTGCTTATAAAATATATTCCGCGTGCCGTGTTCGTGCATTCAAATTGGCAGAATACGAAAATATTCTCATAATTAGGTATTTAGAAACTGCTTTACCTCTGAAGCCACAATTTAAGACGATTTATGCCAACTTATGATTTATTCAATAGTTCCTATTAGAAATAGATTTCAATCCCTGCCGTAGCAATAAGAATCAATTCTTGCATGAATGTTATAATCAGAATTCTGATTTCATGTTATGAACGTATCGGTTTTATCAGATATGATTGAAACACTAAGATTTCATGGCGATTTGATCCACAGTTCACTAGAGTCCGTTGATTGCGAATTTCTCGAAGCAAGTCCGATAAAAAATGCAGGTACATTCGGCAAGCAATTCAGACACATACTGGATATAAGGAAGTGCTGCATTGATGCCTTGAAATTAGGTACCCTTGACTTTTATCGAAGCGATGTTGACCATACACTTGAAAGCAATAAGCAGGTACTTCTGGAAGAGTTGAAGAGTGTTTTAGTAGAGATCTGTAGAATCGTTTCAGCATACGACGCGCGAAAGGTTGAAGATAAGTGGATAGACTGTACTCCGTCGATAAAATATCTCGGTCAAAACCATAAGGGAATCAACCCTTTACAGGTAATAAGCCTCATTACTGAACATGAGGTTTTTCATGAGGGCGAATTGGCCTTATACTATAGAGCTGCAGGAATTAGGTTTCCTGAAAACTGGATAACTTGGGGGCTTGTTTGAAATTGCAATACCAAAATTAACAAAAATAGTTCCGCTATTTAAGGACTCTTACGAATTCACTATGCAGATTTTCAAATGCCTTGTCCTGAGTTAGCAGCATTTCGTTGTTAGCAATGCAAACCCCATAAATCATCAAATCATTATCGCTCATGACTTTTCCAATCGATATCAATCGGATGTAAGCATTTGCAGCCTCTCTCACAGCAACTTCACTTGACTGGTAAATAACTAGATTTTCAATTGGCTCTTCAAGATCCTTCCTGTTCTTATGTTTCAGTAACTCAAATTCATTAACAAATGTCATGCATAATTCGTTTGCTGGAAATGTGTCAATAACCAGGATCACGTCGCTCTTTCCTAACAGGTAATCTATAATTACATTTGTGTCAAGAACAACCATTCAATCACAGCTTTTCAGTATTTTGCTCCCTGTCCCTTTCTATTTGTTTCTTAAGCCTTTCATAATCTTCCGATTTTGCCTTAAGTGAGCCAGCAAATTTCTTGAAGTCATTTTTCCGGTCATACTTATCCACCAATTTTAGTACAACATCGGAGAAAGAGGCCTCCTTGTCTTTGAGTTTTAACAAGGCTTCATATGCAGCGTTTGACAACGTAACGGGTTTTGTCATATAATATACACATATCATGTACGTATATGATTCTTTCTCAAATGTTCATAAAGCCTGCTGTTTCTTATGGGATAGAATATCCGAAGAACATTATTTGTTATCCACTTAATTAATGCGAAACCTACTTATCCTTTTCCCTTACAAATTCATCATTTAGAAAATTTTAAGTTCGGATCCTATTCAAGACTCTATGTCAGCATCCTCTCATTTGACATCCTTCTTACCACAACGATGAGCAGGGCGATAAATATTATAAAGAGGATAATAGAGAACAGTCCACCGATCAAGATAATGTCTAACGGATGGAAAATCCTGACTATAACTATCAAGAAAAACATGGGCGGGATAAAACCAATGACAGAACCAATCCCTCCTGGGGCATTCACTCCTGGGTATGTTTTGGACATGGACACCCATGTCAACATTGCAAGTATAGAAATCAGTGACGATACATATGCAACGGGAACAGAGAAAACAGCAATCAATTCAAATATGGTCACTGTTGTAGATGGTGCCATGAAATTTATTATTATAAAAATCGCTGTGATATCTGTTCCAAGAATTATTGATATCAAAGCTATTGTAACGATCGAGAATGACAGAAAAATATCCTGAATCTTGATCTTTCCGGTGGCAATTAAGTATTCATATACCCCATTTGAGCGATCAGTTGAAAATAGATACGTCACACCCATTCCTCCTATTGTAGCCATAAGAGGAATGATGGCAGGAATTGTTTGCCCCAGAATTGAAGCCCCTATCGGAGATTCTAAGATAGATTTAAAGGAAGACAGAAGAATTGCTGAAAAGATGATGGGCATGGCTATACCTATCAGCAGGTAAAAAATCCCATAAATAGAACGAAATGCTCTTGAAAGGTTGAAATTTACCAATATTTTAACTCCATTGGGAATGAATTTGTTCATAGCCTTAACCTCGTATAATATGATTAATACACTTATGAGCTGTCATCGAAGAATCTCCCCAGCGGGTTACTCAAATCCTTTACTTCGTAGATCATCGCGCCGGACGAGCTCAACTTACTGATGAGTTCAGCTGCTTCTGCTGGAGATTTAAGATTGAAAATGAAGTATTTGCCGTCTATTGTGTAGTCCGTCACCAAATTTTCTATTCCTTTGCCCCTGATACCGATCTTATAATTGTCAGTCTTCAGGCCGTTTATGTCTCCTGCGTATACAACCTTCCCTCCATTCAGGGCAATCACTTCTGTGCCAATGTCCATTGCTTCGTAAAGATTGTGCGAGGAATACATAACGATGGAATCACGCGTTTTCCTGATTATAAGCTCCCTTATTTCCGAAGAAACTTTCGGATCAAGGTTTGTCGTTGGTTCGTCCAGAATCATAAGAGATTTATCTCCTATCAGCGATTTTGCAAGGGAAACTCTTTTTTTCTGCCCTTGGCTTAAGCCCTGAATATTCTTATTCAGTAGTTCTCCAAGATTGAATTCCTCTATAATATTGCTAATCTCCTCACTGGAAACGCCTTCAACTTTTCCAAAGAATTTCATTGCGGTCCTCACGGTCAGTCCTGCCGGTATGGAATTCTTGTGGCTGAGATACGCAATCCTGACCGTGGATTGCACTTGAGGCACCCCGTCAAACATTATGGATCCAGTGAATGGTCTAAGCATACCGGTTATAGCCCTGAAAAGTGTTGTTTTTCCCGCCCCATTCTTGCCAAGAACAACATATATCCCTGGCAAATTAATGTTGAAACCTATATGATGGAGTACCTCAACACCATCATAGCCCGTAGAAAAGTCATCAACTGTAATATTCATAGCCACACCAAGATATCATAAATTATCACACCCTCTGTGTTTATTCTACCTTGTCCTCATCTGAAACATTGTACCTTTCACGCTTCCTGCAAGAAGGGCATTTCACTGAAAACGAATTTGGGCCGTATCTCATAACTATCCCAAGTTTCGATATGCCCACAAATTGGTTATAATCTAAATCAAAGTCATGTGAGCAGTTTGGACATTTGAGGTGATACATTGTCATTTCAAAATCACCTGCATATTTGCTCTCTGGTTTTCTGCATCGATTTCGTTCGATTTATTATTACACATATTATACTTGTTCTATTTAATATAACACAACTACTTAACCATTACTAATAATGAAGAGCGGAATTCTGATCCAGCAATCAAAATACCGATCAGTGCTTTCTCCGAATTTGACTGTAATAGATTTTTGCAAGTTTTATAATAGATGGCGAGTGATAAAGGTAAAAAGAGGAAATATGCCAGATCATGTTCTCAAAAACCGGAATTTCAGGTTTCTCTGGATTGCAACTATTGCGTCGGCAAGTGGATTAGCGATTTGGAACATGATTATAGAATGGTTGATCTTCACAACTACCCGAACTGCATTGATGCTTACATTGCTGGGCGTTGTAGAATTTATCCCTATGTTAACAATTGGCGTTTTCGCGGGTGCCATTGTTGATAGACACAGCCGGAAACGATTGGTTATACTGTCTAATTTTGTACGTACCGGAGCTTTGGCCACGTTCGCTTTTGCAATATTACTCATAGGTTTCAATTTGATAGCGATTTTCCTGGCTATTCTCATTATTTCTGTATCCGGTTCATTCTTTGATCCATCAGCCGCTGCTTTGCTTCCCTCCTTTGTGGAAAAAGAGAATCTGATGGAAGAGAATGGACTTCTGCAGTCAGGGCAAACCTTAGCAGGAATAATAGGTAACCCGTTGGGAGGCATTCTAATACTTGTGGTTGGAGTGGCATCAGGACTGATT